>DASYXE010000079.1:0-1612 GCA_035935375.1 Gemmatimonadaceae bacterium
GTTCTTCTGCGCCCGCGCCGCGGCACGCGCGATGGGCGAACGCGGCGGCGTAATCGTAAATCTCGCCGATCTCGCCGGCATTGAAGCGTGGCCCGCGTACGCAGCGCACGGCATCTCCAAGGCGGGCGTCATCCACATGACGCGCGTGCTCGCGCGCATCCTGGCGCCACGCGTGCGCGTGAATGCGATCGCGCCTGGCGCGGTGCTCTTGCCCGAAAGTTGGAGCGCGGATGACGCCGCGCATCTCGAGCGCACCACACCGCTCCACCGACTCGGCTCTCCCACCGATGTCGCGCAGGCGATGTTGTACTTGATCGAAGCCGACTATGTGACCGGCGATCTGCTCGTAGTCGATGGCGGGCGGCACATCAGGTAGTCAGCACGCGTAGCGGGTCGTAGGAACGTCGATGGCTTCTCAGGTGCTTATCTTTAAGGGTTGCACAAGCGTGTCGCCGCCGAGGGCGGCCGTGCGGGATGGCGCGGGACCGAGGCGGGTTCCGTCAACCAAAGGTCGAAGGAGCAAATTGCGGTGGGCCAGAGACACGACTACGACGTAGTGATCGTTGGCGCTGGGCCGGCGGGACTGACGGCGGGACTGTAAGCCGGGCGCGCCATGCTGCGCACCGCGGTGTTGGAGCGCGGCGCCGCGGGCGGCGAGTTGCTCAACACGGAGCTCATCGAGGACTATCCGGGATTCGAGCGCATCGAGGGTTGGGAGCTCGCCCAGAAGCTCGAGGAGCACACGCGAAAATTCGGCGCCGAGCTTCAGTTAGGCGTCACGGTGGAAAGCGTGCGGCGGACGGCGGACGGTGCGTTCGAAACGACCACCGACGGCGGCGACGTGTATCAATCGCCGGCGGTGATCATCACGGCCGGCGGCACGCCGGTGAAACTCGGCGTGCCGGGCGAAGCGGAGTACGCGGGGAAGGGCGTGTCGTACTGCGCCATCTGCGACGGCGCGTTCTTCAAGGGACACACGATCGCCGTCGTGGGCGGCGGCGACGCGGCGGCCGAGGAAGGCGATTTCCTCACGCGCTACGCCGAGAAGGTGTATCTCATCCACCGCCGCCACGAGCTGCGCGCGTCGAAGATCATCCAACAGCGCGTGTTCGAGAACCCGAAGATCGAAATCATCTGGGACACGGTCGTCGAGATCGTCGAGGGTGACACGCACGGCCTGGTCGACAACATCGTGCTGCGCAACGTGCGGACCAACGAAACGCGCAACCTGCCGGTGACCGGCATCTTCGTCTTCGTCGGCTTCCGGCCTAACACGGGGATCATCGCGGAGCACTTCGCACACGATACGTCCGGATACGTCGTGACCGACACCAACATGCAGAGCTCCATTCCCGGATTGTTCGTGGCGGGCGATCTCCGGTCGCAGCTCACGCGACAGGTCACGACGGCGGCGGGCGACGCGACGACGGCGGCGATCGCGGCGGAGAAGTATCTGGCCGCGCTTCGCGACGCCTCTCCGGATACGCGCGCGTCCAGGGTTGGAGCCGCGTAGGCGTGCGCGTCGAGACGATCACGGTTGGACCGTTTCAAGAGAATGCGTTTCTCGTGGTCTGCACCGGTGCGCGCGAGTGCGTGCTGATCGATCCCGGTG
>DASYXE010000080.1:0-7750 GCA_035935375.1 Gemmatimonadaceae bacterium
CCTTCTTGGGTACGGTGTCCGATCGATGCTCGTTCGTCGTGCTGGCGGCGGACTCGTTGTGCTTGGCGTGGGGGCTCCAGGCCACAAACACAGCGCCGGCGCAGAGTAACCAGATGACGAAGCGGGAGCTCATGAGATGGAGACCGGCCGGGTAGCGGGGCGGTCGCAGCGGGCAAAGGGAGACATGGGAATCGAAGCCGAAGTTATCAACATCGGGACGAGCCGTCAAGGGTGTGGTAACGCGTAAGTTATGTTGATACCGAAACTTGGCGATTAGATGGTTATTATGTCCGGTGGGTATGAGCGGGTTCTTCCTTAGCTTGCGAAAAATTTCACAAGCTCCTACATTTCGGCGCGAATGAGAGATCCAGAGCGGCGACCGGATGCGCCCGCTCCTGGGCGCGGGGGCAGAGGGTCATCGACGGGCGGACCGTCCCCGATGGTGTTTGCGGGGTCCGGCATCCAGCTGGTCGTATCGATTCTTCTGTTCGTGTACGTGGGGCGCTGGCTCGATGGCAAGCTGGGTACGTCGCCGTGGTTGTTGGTGTTAGGAGCCTTTGTCGGCGCGTTTGCCGGATTCTATTCCATGTATCGCGCGCTCATGGCACCGACGAAAAAAAAGGACTCGGCTGACGACGGACGTCGAGGCGGAGGCGTGCGGTGAAGCGAGTGATGCGTTTCGTCGCCGCGTGTGCGGTCTTGATCGTCCTTGCTGCGTTCTTGCTCGGTCTCTTGTTCCGACTTCCTGGCGATGCGCATTCGATTCGCGTGAGTGCGGTGATCGCCTTTGCGGTGCAGGTCTTTGCGTTCGCGGTAGTGTTGGTGGTTGCGGGTTCGGGGACGAACGTATTTCCGGCGTGGGGATTGGGGATGTTGTTGCGGCTCGCTGCGTTGGCGGTGATGGGATTCTGGCTCGTGAAGATGCTGGGGCTGCGCGCGGAGCCTGCCTTGATCAGTTTGGCGACGTTTTTCTTCGTGACGACGCTGGTCGAACCACTGCTGCTCAAACGATGATTTTTCGTTCGCTCGTTTTCGCGCTCGTGTGTGTTGCAGCGCCCGCGAGTGTGCACGCGCAGGCGGCGCCGAGTGCGACGCCCGCGCAGCGCATCGAAGTGGGTCCGCGGGGCGACCGCCTAACGGGACAGCAGGCCGGGCCGGTGGACATCATCATGCCCCACATCACCGACTCGCATTCCCTCGAACTGCCGTTCGCGGGCGAGGTCGAGCTGCCGCGATGGAAGCCGGTGCACATCGGTTCGCTCGAGATCGACTTCTCGCCGACCAAGCACGTCGTGATGCTCGGCGTGGCGGCGCTGCTCTGCATGTTGGTGCTCATTCCTACGGCTATCGCGCACGAGCGGCATCACACGGAGCGCGGTTCGCCGAAGGGGTTCGCGACCAGCATCGAAGCCGTCGTGTTGTACATCCGCAACGACGTGGTGCTCGCGAACGTGGGGCCGCACGGCAATGCATTCGTGCCGTTCGGGCTCACACTGTTCTTCTTCATTTTGTTCGCGAATCTGCTGGGATTGGTGCCATACGGCTCGACCGCCACGGGCAACATTTCCGTGACTGGGATGTTGGCGATCATCACGTTCGTCGTGGTGGAAGCGACTGGCATCAAGACACAGCGTTGGCGCTACCTGCGCACGATTTTCTACGTGCCGCCCAAAGAGATTCCGTTTCTGGTCAAGATCCTGATGGTGCCGATCATGACCGTGGTGGAAATCATCGGCAAATTCACGAAGCCGTTCGCGCTCGCGATTCGATTGTTCGCGAACATGACGGCTGGGCACGTGGTACTGCTGGCGTTGATCAGCCTCATCTTCACGTTCGCCAGCTACTGGGTGGGGATCCCGTCTGTCTTGATGGGGGTGGGCAGCAGTCTCCTCGAGATCTTCGTGGCGTTTTTGCAGGCATACATCTTCACGATTTTGTCGTGCGTGTTCATTGGGCTGATCAGGTCCGAGGCGCACTAGAGACGGAAGTAGAGCAGGTGGTCGTAGCTGTTGTACTCCTGCAGACGTGCTCCGACTGCAGGTGTGTACCCGGTCGAACGACTCGGGGACGCTCGTTGGGGCCCGGGCCTCGGTGACGAGCGGCGGCGGTGTAGTTAGGCCGGCGCGGAGCGGCGGTCAGATCAACGCAACGGAGTTCATCGACATGCACATGTTCGCACTCTTGCAGGCGGCCGGCTCGTTCACGCGCGAGTACGCGGGCGCGTGGGCCATGTTAGGCGCCGGCGTCGGCGCGGGATTGGCGACGATCGGTGCCGGTATCGGTATCGGGCGCATCGGCGGCCAGGTGGCCGATGGCATCGCGCGGCAGCCCGAAGCGTCGGGTTCGATTCAGACGGCGGGCTTGATTCTCGCCGCGCTCATCGAGGGCGTCGCGCTGTTCGCGGTCGTCGTCGCGTTCGTCATTCAGAACAAGTTCGCGTTCTAGTATCGACCGGCGTCGGAGGCCCGGGCTTCCGACGCGGGTTTCACTTTCTGGGGATCGTTCTCATGCGCACGTCGCTGGCGACCTGCCTCCTCATGTTAGGCAACGCGCTGCCGCTGGCCGCTCAGGCGCAGCACGCGGAACCGCCGAAGCTGCTCAACGCCAACGGCGGGCTGATGTTCTGGACGCTGATCATCTTTCTCGTCACGCTGTTCGTGCTGACCAAGTTCGCGTTCAAGCCCATCACCAAAGCGGTCGAGGCACGTGAGAAGGCGCTCGAAGATGCGATCGAGGCGGCCAAGCGTGATCGCGACGAGGCGGCGCGGCTCCTCGAAGAACACAAGAAGCTGGTGGCGCAGGCGCACACCGATGCCCAACGCTTCGTCGTCGAAGGTCGCGCGGCCGGCGAGAAGGTGCGCGCCGAGATTCTCGAGCAGGCGCACCGCGAGCAGCAACAGGTGCTCGATCGGGCTCGGCAGGAGATCGAGTCGGAGCGCCAGCAGGCGATGGTGGAGCTGCGCCGTGACGCCGTGACCCTCGCCGTGCGCGGCGCGAGCAAGGTGATCGAGAAGAACCTCGACGACGAGACGAATCGCCGAGTGGTCGAGTCGTTCCTCGCGTCGCTGGAACCAGCGGGCAGCCGCTGATGCAGGAATCGACGATCGCGCGCAATTACGCGGAGACGCTCGTCGAGCTCGCGCGCCGCGCGTCCGATCTCGACGGGTGGGGCGGCCTGATCGATGAAGTCGCCGGCGCTATTCAGGCGGACGTACGCCTCGCGCGATTCCTCGAGTCGCCGCGCGTGAGCGCCGGCCGCAAGAACGAGATCGTCGCCGCGGCGTTCGCCGATCGGCTGCCGCGTCCCTTCGTGCGCTTTCTCCAGGCAGTGATCACGCACCGGCGCCAGCATCTCATCCCCGACATCGCGGTCGAGTACCACGCGATCGTGGACGAGATTCAGAATCGTGTGCACGCGTCGGTGACGGTGGCGCGCGAGCCCGATCAGTCGTTTGGCCGCGACGTGACGGCGCGGTTGTCGCGCGTGCTGGGCAAGACGGTGGTGCCGCACTTCGTGGTGCGTCCCGAAATCCTGGGCGGCACGATCGTCAGGGTCGGCGACACGATCATGGATGGATCGGTGCGCCGCCGACTCAGCACGCTCCGTTCGCGGATGCTCGGCACGATTCGCTGAGAGGCGAGTCCGCGGCGACTGCGCCGCCGTCGGATGGCCCAACCGCGCTTGCGCGGCACATGCAGTGCTCTAGAATCCTGAGACTCCACCACAGGCGAGTCAGCGCATGTCCGGACCGGCAGCGGTGACCATGGTCCCCAAACCGTGGGGACACGAAATCATCTGGGCGCGAACCGACCAATACGTCGGGAAGATTCTCCACATCAAGGCCGGCCACGCGCTCTCGGTCCAGTATCACAACGTGAAGGACGAGACGGTGTACCTGCTGTCGGGCAAGCTCATCTACTGGGTGAAGCTCGGCGACGGCGAGCTCGAGGACATGCGGCTCGAAGCGGGGCAGGCGTTCCGCATCACACCGGGCACGATCCACTACATGGAAGCGGTCACGGACTGCGACGTGCTGGAAGCATCGACGCCGCATCTCGACGACGTCGTGCGACTCAAGGACCGATACGGGCGGGAGGGGACGAGCGCGCCATGAAGGTCATCATTCCGCTCGCGGGCAAGGGGACTCGACTCCGGCCGCACACGCACGTCACGCCGAAACCGATGCTGCGCGTGGCCGGGAAGCCGGTGATGGCGTACATCCTGGATGATCTGGAGCGGTTAGGCGGAGTGGAGCAGATCATCTACATCACGGGGCACCTCAAGGAAAAGGTCGAAGCGTTCGCAAAGAGCGAATACGACTTTCCGTCGGTGTTCATCGAGCAGGAGGTGCAGAACGGCACGGCGAGCGCGATCGAGTTGGCGCGTTCGTACGTGGACCAGGCGATTCTGATCATCTTCGTGGATACGATCTTCGATGCCGATTTGTCGGTGATCAAAACGACGGACGCGGACGGCATCATCTGGGTGAAGGAAGTCGACGACTATCAGCGCTTCGGCGTCGTCGTGACCGACGACGCAGGCCACATGACGCGGATCGTGGAGAAGCCGCGCGAGCCGATCTCGCGCCGTGCGAACATCGGGCTCTACTACATGCGCGATTGGAAGCTGCTGTACGAGGGCATCGACCACGTGATGCGGCAGCCGCCGGTCAACGGCGAGTACTATCTCACCGATGCGTTCCAGTACATGATCGACCACGGCGCGCGCATCAAGGTGATCGATGTGGAAGGCTGGTACGACGCGGGGAAGCTGGACACGCTGCTCGACACGAACAAAGCCATGCTCGAGCGGGGCCGGGCGCGGCGGCCGGCGGCAGCGCCGGGTGTGCGCATCTTCGATCCCGTGTACGTCGAAGACGGCGTAGTGCTCGAGCATTCGACGATCGGACCGAACGTGTCGATCGGGACGGGCACGCGGGTCATCAATTCGACGATCCGGGATGCGGTCATTGGGTGCAACAGCTCCGTCGCGCAGTCGTTGCTGCACGACTCGATGCTGGGCGACGACGTGGTAGTCGAGGGCGTGCGCGGCGTGCTCACGTTAGGCAACCACAGCGAGGTCCGGCTCGACCGCGACTAACTCGGCGTTGGGCAAAAGTCAGGCGACTGGAGGCGCAGCGAGCGGGCCCGTGGCGAGGCCGGCCGCGCCGATCACGATCGCGAGCGCGCGCGCGAGGCCGGTGTGCCCATCGGTGTTGTCGAACCACTCCGCCGGCGTGTGGGCGTCGCCGCCCTTGCCGCCGGCGCCAATCGCGATGGCCGGGATACCACGGCTGATGGGCACGTTGGCGTCGGTGGATGCTGTCGCCAGCTCCGGCTCGCGGCCAATGAGGCGCGTGGTGTCGACCGCGAAGGCGACGAGCGGGTGCGCGGCGTCGGTGTCGCCACCCGGACGCATGCCGATCCGTGTGATCGATTCGGTGAGCGGCGCGGTGCCGCGTGCACGGCGCGCGTTCTCCTCGTCCGACGCCGCGCGGGCAGCCGCGTGGATCTCGCGCTCGTAGCGATCGAGCACGGCGACAGACGTCGAGCGCAGGTCGACCTCGAGCCAACCCTCTTCGGGAATGGCGTTGACGGCGATGCCGCCGCCGATTCGTCCCACGGAGAGCGTGGTGCGGGGCGCGGCGGGCCGCGGCAGCCGCGCGAGCTTGGCCGCGGCGAGCGCCGCCGCGTGCACTGCGTTAGGCACTCCGAACGCCGTCCAACTGTGGCCGCCGGGGCCGCGGAAGGCGATCCGGAACCGCCGCGAGCCGAGCGCGCGGTGCACGATGCGCTCATCGCCGGCACCGTCGAGCGCGATCGCGGCGCGGGCCTGGCCGGCGGTGTGATCGAAGAGATGCTTGGCGCCGCGCAAATCACCCGTGCCTTCTTCTCCCACGGTAGCGACGAAATCGACGGGCGCGTGCGTGCGGACGCGAGCGCCGTCGATCACATCCGCCAGCGCGAGCATGGCGGCGAGCCCGCGTCCGTTGTCGCCGATACCGGGACCGACGAGGCGCGGGCCCGAGCGGCGCACGCGGACCGGCGTGCCGGGCGGGAAAACCGTGTCGAGGTGCGCGCAGATGACGACGGGTGCGACATCGGCCGCGCCGTCGCGACGACCGATGACGTTGTCGGCGCCATCGATTCGCACGTCGCGCAGTCCGATCGCACGGAATCGATCGGCCACCCATTCGCCGCGGCGTCGTTCGTCGCCGGTCGGCGCCTCGATCTCCGAGACCGCGATCTGCGACGCAACGATGTCGGCGTCGCGCGCACGGAGCGCGGCGCGCGCGTGCGCAACGGGCGCGGATGCCCAGACATCGATGGCCAGTGACTGGCGAGGCATGCCTTCAATTGATCTCGGGATCGGGGATACGCAAGGGTATATTGCAGGCAGCCTTCGACCAACTTGGATGGAGAGCGTTACTGGTGACCATGGACGAACGCGAGCTGATCCACGACTGGAACTCGGCCGACACGGCATTCGATTGGCGCACGTGCCGTGTCGAGCTCGATGACGAGACGCTGCGCGACGGGCTTCAGTGTCCGTCGGTCACCGATCCGTCGATTGAAGACAAACGCGCGTTGTTGCATTTGATGGTGGACCTGGGGATCCACGCGGCGGATCTTGGATTGCCGGGCGCGGGACCGCGTGCGCACGCGGATACGTTGGCGTTGGCGCGTGAGGTAGTGAGCGCTCGGCTTCCGTTGTCGGCCAATTGTGCGGCGCGCACGGTGCTGAGCGACGTCGAGCCGGTGGTCGAGATCGCGCAGGCGACGGGGTTGCCCATCGAAGCGGCGACGTTCATTGGCTCATCTCCCATTCGACAGTACGCCGAGGATTGGACGTTGGACCGCATGCTGCGCGCGAGCGAGGATGCGGTGACGTTCGTGGTGCGCGAGGGGTTGCCGGTGATGTTCGTGACGGAAGACACGACGCGCGCGGCGCCGGATACGCTGCGCGCGCTGTACGGCAACGCGATTCGGTGGGGCGCGCGTCGGGTATGTCTGGCGGACACCGTTGGGCACGCGACGCCGGATGGGGTGCGGGCCCTCGTGCGCTTCGTGCGCGATGAGATCATCGCGCCGAGCGGCGAGGACGTGCAGTTGGACTGGCACGGACACCGCGACCGTGGGCTCGGCCTGGCGAACTGTCTGGCGGCCATCGAGTCCGGTGCCGACCGCGTGCACGGCACTGCGTTAGGCATCGGCGAGCGGGTCGGCAACACCGAGATGGATTTGTTGCTGATCAATCTCCGGCTGCTCGGGGCGCACCAGCACGATCTGAGCCGGCTGCCGGAGTATTCGCGGCTGGCGTCGCGCGCCTGCGGCGTTCCCATTCCGCCGAGTTATCCTGTGTTAGGCGACGACGCGTTCCGGACGGGGACGAGCGTGCACGCGGCGGCGATCATCAAGGCGCGCCGCAAAGGGCACGCGTGGCTGGCGGATCGCATCTATTCGGGCGTCCCGGCCGGCGATTTCGGGCTGGCCCAACGGATCGAGATCTCGCCCGTGTCCGGGTTGTCGAACGTGAAGTACTGGCTCGAGGAGCACGGGCACGACGCGACGGATCAGGGATTGTGCCAACACGTGTTCGATGCGGCCAAGCGCGTGAGCCGCGTGTTGAGCGACGACGAGATCGAGACGCTGGTGGCCGCGTATCGGAGCCAGCCGGCGCGGGCGTGACGGCGCCGCTCGCCCAGGTCTTCGAGGGCTATCTCGACCTTCGATACCGGATCGACCCAGT
>DASYXE010000081.1:0-2208 GCA_035935375.1 Gemmatimonadaceae bacterium
TCGTCGAATCCCGTGCGCACCGGCACGCGTGCGAAAACGGCGAGTGCGGCGCTGCGCAGCGAGCCTTGTGCGAGGTAGGCGTGCATGTTTCGCGGATCGTCGCCGCGTTCGCGCCACCACGCGCGGATGCGCGACGCGGTACGAACGACTCCCGCGGCGCCGCGATCGGCGCCCGACTTGTCGAAGGCGATCACGCGCCTAACGTTAGGATCGTGCGCGAGCAGGGGCGCGGCTGCGCGGCTCGTCACCACGTCCACCGGCCCGCGACGCACCAGCTCGGCCAGGAGCGGCGTGGTGAGGACCGTGTCGCCGAGGAACGACGTTTGGATGACGAGGGAGATGGTCACCGTTGGGCGGAATCACTCCACCTGCAGCACCGCCAAGAATGCTTCCTGCGGAATCTCGACCGAGCCGACCTGCTTCATCCGCTTCTTGCCTTCCTTCTGCTTCTCGAGAAGCTTGCGCTTGCGCGTGACGTCGCCGCCGTAGCACTTGGCGAGCACGTTCTTTCGCAGCGGTTTGACGGTGGTGCGCGCGATGACCTTGGACCCGATGGCCGCCTGGATGACCACCTCGAACAGCTGGCGCGGGATGAGCTCCTTGAGCTTGTCGGCCACCTTGCGGCCCCATTCGTAGGCTTTGTCGCGGTGGATGATTACGGAGAACGCATCGACCGGGTCGCCGTTGATGAGCATGTCGAGTTTCACGAGGTCGCTGACGCGATACTCGAGCATCTCGTAGTCGAGGCCGGCGTAGCCGCGGCTCACGGTCTTGAGCTTGTCGTAGAAGTCGAGGATGATCTCGCCTAACGGAAACTCGAAGTCGAACTCGACCCGGCTGGCGTCGAGGTAGCTCATGTTGCGATACACGCCGCGGCGCTCCGTGCCCAACGCCATGATGGCGCCGATGTAGTCGGCCGGCGCCACGATGCGCGCCTTGACGAACGGCTCCTCGATGCGATCGACCTCCGAGCCGTGCGGCATGGTGGAGGGGTTCTCGATCACGTCCATGGCGCCCGTCGTGCGATACACGTGGTATTCCACGTTCGGCACCGTGGTCACGAGGTCGAGATCGAACTCGCGCTCGAGGCGCTCCTGCACGATCTCCATGTGCAGGAGTCCGAGAAATCCACAGCGAAACCCGAAGCCTAACGCCGTCGACGATTCGGGCTCGTAGTGCAGCGATGCGTCGTTGAGCTGCAGCTTCTCGAGCGCGTCGCGGAGCTCGGGATACTGGTTGGCGTCCGTCGGGTAGATGCCGGCGAACACCATCGAGTGGATGTCCAGATAGCCGGGCAGCGGGGCGGCCGCTCGGTTGTCGGCGTCGAAGATCGTGTCGCCGACGCGCGTCTCCTGCACGCGCCGCACGTTCGCGACCACGTAGCCCACTTCGCCGGGCGACAACGAATCGCTCTTCACCTGGCGCAGCTGGTTGTAGCCGACTTCGGCCGCTTCGTACGTCGCGTTGCTGGCGCCGAAGGCGATGTTCATGCCCGGGCGCAGCACGCCGTCGACAACACGCACGGTGGGAATCGCGCCGCGATAGCGATCGTAGTACGAGTCGAAAATCAGGGCGCGAAGCGGGGCCGATGCATCGCCTTCGGGCGGCGGAATCTTGCGCACGACCTGCTCGAGCAGGGCGTCGATACCGATACCTTCCTTGGCGCTCACCAGCAGGATGTCGTCCGGGTCGGCGCCGATGAGATCGTGCACCTCTTGCTTGCGGCGATCCGGCTCCGCACTCGGCAGGTCGATTTTGTTGAGGACGGGCACGATCTCGAGGCCCGCGTCGAGCGCGAGAAAGAGATTGCTCAGCGTTTGCGCCTGGATGCCCTGCGATGCGTCGACGACCAGAATCGCGCCCTCGCACGCGGCCAATGAGCGCGACACCTCGTACGTGAAGTCGACGTGGCCTGGCGTGTCGATGAGGTTGAGCTCGTACGCCTGACCGTCACGCGCGCGATAGCTCATGCGCACGGCGTTGAGCTTGATGGTGATGCCGCGCTCGCGCTCGAGGTCCAGCTGGTCAAGCACCTGGTCCTGCATGTCGCGCTTGTCGATCGCCCCGGTGAACTCCAGCAACCGGTCGGCGAGGGTCGACTTGCCGTGGTCGATGTGCGCGACGATGCAGAAGTTGCGAATATGATTCTGTTTCACGGGCTCGGGCCGAGCGGGTCGAATGAACGGGAAATATAGTCCTGGACTCGGC
>DASYXE010000082.1:0-2602 GCA_035935375.1 Gemmatimonadaceae bacterium
CCGCGCGGCGCCGGCGTCACGACGAGCTCGCCGGAGATGAGCTCGTAGCGATTGCCGTCGTCGGGTAAGGCTCGCACCTCGTCTGCAGTCCACCGATTGGCCGCGGCTGGCATACCCATAACGCTCGGCTCGGCTGAATGAGAAAGCAAGGGTTCACGCGCGCACGATGCAGCAGGCCGGCGCAAAGATCGTGATCGAATCCTTCCGGTGATCATCCCTTCCTCGCACATTGGCGGGCCATGGCGGATTTCGGCGGCCTCTTCGATGTGACCGTGCACGGCGCAGCGGTCGGCGCCGCAGGCGACGTGTCGGCGGCGCTCCGCGGTCTCGCGAAAACGATTCCGGCGTCGGGCGGCACGATGTACTTCCCGCCGGGCGACTACGCACTCGGTGCCGACGTCGAGATTCCGCGAGCCATCACGATGTGGTTCGCGAACGGCGCGCGCCTCATCGTGCGCGCCGGCACGATGTCCACGCTGCTCGTGCGAGGGGAGATCCAGGCCGGGCTCCATCAGATCTTCGGCGACGGCCTAACGGTGCGCTTCGTCCCACCCGCTGTGACGGGGCCGAGCACGCGCGCGGCGCTCCTGTCCGACGTGCTGCCCGAATGGTGGGGGGCGCGCGGCGACGGCACGGCCGATGATACGCTCGCGCTGCAATCGTGCATCGACGCCTGCTGCGGCTCGCCGTTCGAGCCGTTCACCACGCTGCCGGCGCGCGGCGCGGTGCTGCCCACCACGAAGGGTCCGCCGCGGTGGGCCACGGCGCGCATCCGGTTAGGCGCCGGCGCCGTGTATCGCATCACCCAGCCGCTGCGCGTCGTGAGCACGGAGGGCTTTGCGATCACGGGTGCCGGTATGGAAAACTCCCTGATTCGTGCCCACGGCAGGCCCGCCGCGCGCGCGACCGCCGGCACCGCGCTCACGATCACGCGCGCGGGCGCCGCGTGGCGCACCGACGAGCTGCGCGACATGTGGGTCTGCCTGACGGCCGGCACCGGTGTCGGCCAGAGCGCCAAGGTGGGCAGCAACACCGCCGACACGATCACGTTCGCGAAAGCGCAGCACGTCGCCCCCGATGCGACGACAACGTTCGTCGTGCTGCCGGAGGCCGTGCTCGATCTGGACGGCTGCTTCGAGGGATCGTTCGACCGGTTCGGCGTCGAGGGTGCGTCCGACGCCGGCGCCTACACCGGCATCTACTATCATCGCAATCCGGAGCTCACCGCGCGCGGGTCGTCGTCGACGAACTTCGCGTTCATCAAGGTTGGCGGCCTAACGTGGGAGGCGGCGTGGCAGATCGGCGGCCTCGACGACCGCTACGACAACTTCCAGGAAGACATCACCGAGTTCCTCAACTGTCGCGCGCGCGGCGCCGGCGGTCCGAGCTACTCGGGACCGTGGTATCGCAACGGGTGGGTGTTCGGCACCGGCACGTTCGCCAACAATCTGAATCACAACGTGCACGGCATCGACGCCGTGCGCTACGGCTACAACGTCTCGGTGCGCGCGACCAACGTCGCGATTTACGGCGGGACGCTGCAAACCGCCGGGTACGCCGACATTCAGGTCGTGAACGGGTTGCAGGGCTACTTCACCGTGTCGGGCATCCGCTCGGAGGGGAGCCGGGCATTCCTCGAGTACGCGTACAGTCCGTACAGCGTGTTCTGGTCGATTCGCGTGGCCGACATCGAGATCGACTCGCCGGCGCTCGTGCCTAACGCAAGCCAGGTCGAGGCCGGGGGCGACGTGATCACGACCGCGGCGCACTACACGGATCTCTCGGGCATTCGCGTCCTCAACCCGCCGATGGTCCTGAAGCAGTCGACGACGGCGGCGACGCGCACGTCCGTCGCGCGCGCGGGCGCGGGGTGGACGCCGCATCGGTTCGCGGGTTGGACGTGGGTCGCCACCGGCGGGACGGGGAAGGGCCAGACGGCCGACGTGAGCGACAACACGGCGGACATGCTCACGTTTCGCGACCCGGTTGCTACTGCGCCCGATGCATCGACCGAGTGGGATGTGTTCGTCAGGCCGCTCATTCGCGTCACCAAGGATGGCGCGCTGCTGCGCGTGAGCGGCGTCGCGCTGGCCGGCGGGTCGATCGACAAGTCGTTGGTCGTGGCGCAGCACGCGTCGAGTGTGCACGCCACGGTCGAGGGGTTCTGCGAGCTCGCGTACGCCGGGGCAACGGTCACGACGATGTGGCCGGGCCCGATGGTGCTCGCGCCGCCCGGTGCGCAGGCCGGCGCGTCGGTATCGTTAGGCGAGTTCGGGACGCGGCCGTCACCGACGCTGGCGCGGATGGCGGACGGCTCGGCGCAGCTGCCGGGCCCGGTGAGCATAGCGGCCGGCTCGGCGGCGAAGCTGGGCTTCTACGGCGCGGCACCAGTGGCGCGGCCGCGCGTATCGGGCGGCTCGACCGCCGACGCACTCCGCAGTCTCATGGATGCGCTCGTCGCATTAGGCTTGATCAGCGACGGACCGCGTTAGGCGAAGGCGGGCGAGACCTTCCCGGAGGCGACGGTCGACCTCGAGCGTCGTCGCCACAATGAGAACGACGGATCGCCGGAAGGCTGTGCAGGGTGTTGTGCGCCTCCACC
>DASYXE010000083.1:0-2847 GCA_035935375.1 Gemmatimonadaceae bacterium
GCGCCCTGCAGCGATACCGCATCGCACTCGCCCAACGGAGCGCCGCGATGCGCCGGCCGGGCGTGAGCGGCGCACGGCAGGACCAGGCCGTGGCGGTGTGGGAGGCCCCGCTCGCCGAGCACGGCGCGGTGCTCTGGCGCGCCCGCCGCGAGTGGACGCTCGTCCATCGCGCGCCGTACGTCGAGCTCTGCGCCGCCTTGGGCGAGCGAGCGACCGCCGCTCTGTCGTACGCGAGCAGCATCGGCGAACCCGATGACCCTCACGGCGCGCTCCGCGACGCACTCGCGCGCAACCGCGCCGCCGACATTCGTCGCGGTCTCACGCATGCCGGACCGCACCGCGATGACCTGTCGCTCACCCTCGGCGGCCGCGACCTGCGAGCGTTCGGCTCGGCCGGACAACAGCGCACCGCCGCGATCGCGCTGCGCCTCCTCGAGTCGGACACGCGCCGCGCCGCGTCGGGCAGCGAGCCGGTGATGTTGCTCGACGACCCGTTCGCCGAGCTCGATGCGCGTCGCGCCGCGCGCATCCTCGAGCTGCTCGTGGCACACGGCAGCGGCCAAACAATGCTCGCGGTGCCGCGTGCCGACGACATTCCGGCGCGCCTCACGCGCCTCGCGCGCTATCGGATCGCGGCGGGCGCCGTAGGGAGCGACCGCGCATGACGCCGCGCAAGGGTCCGCCCGAACCGTTAGGCAAGGCGCTCGCCGGATTCCTCGAGCGCGCCGGCCTCTCCGAGCGCATCGAGCAAGCCTCGATCGTCGACGAGTGGCCCCTGCTCGTGGGCGAACAGATCGCCGCCGTGACCATGGCGCGCATGGTCACGCGCGACGGCACCTTGTTCGTGGATGTCGCCACCAACGCCTGGATGCAGGAACTGTCGCTCATGGAGCCGCAGCTGCTCAAGGCGCTCAGACAACGCCCCGCAGGCCTCAGCGTGCAGCGCATTCGGTGGCGCCTGGCGCGCACGTGACGTCCCGTTGCGCGCCCTGGTTTGCCCCTGCGCCCGCCGTCATATTTCTGGTCTGTCCCTGAATCCGGCACCCTGAGCGGCTGCCACTCCCCGTTTCCCCACTCGCGACATGAGAACGCTTCTCACTCGAATCGCATTCGCCCTCGCGATTCCGGTTTCGCTGTCGGCCCAGCAGGCCGCGGCGCCGGATGCGTCGGGAGGCGGAGTTGTTCCGCTGCCGCCGGTCACGCTGCCGCTCAAGCACGCGCCGCGGCCGACGTCCGGTCCCATCAGCGCCGCCGATCTCATGACTCGGCTCTACATCTTCTCCGATGACTCGATGCAGGGTCGCGAAGCCGGCACGCCCGGCAACGTGAAAGGCACCGACTACATCGCGAGCGAGGTCAAGCGCATGGGTCTCAAGCCTGCGGGCGACAACGGGACCTACTTCCAGACCATCCCGCTCCAGACGCGCTCCGTCGATTCGACGTCGTCGATCACCGCCGGCGATACGAAGCTGGTCGCGAACACCGATTTCGTCGTCTTGTCGCGGCAGCCGGCCAGCGCGTCCAACGTGCCGGTCGTGTACGGGGGCGACCTGGGCGACAGCTCGCGCATCGGCCAAGCCGATGCGAAGGGCAAGTTCGTCGTGTTCACGGCGCACGGCGGGTGGACGCGGTTCATGCGCGCCGCACGCCGCGGCATGGGACTCGAGGGTGCCACGGCGATCGCGGTGGCGACGCTCGACAGCGTCCCCGAGCCGATCCGCGGGTTCCTCACGCGCCCGCAGACCTTCCTCAACGACGACGCGACGCCCGCGCCGAACGGTCCAGCGGTGTTCTTCGTGAGCGAGGCCGCGGCCGCCAAACTGTTAGGCGCGGAGCCGAGCAGCCTGACGGTAGGCGCGGCGCACGGGACGGCGAACGTCGACGTGCGCGTCGACACCAAGCCGTCTATGTATCCGGCCCGGAACGTCGTCGGCATCATCGAAGGGAGCGATCCCAAACTGCGCGGCGAGTACGTGGCGATCGGCGCGCACAACGATCACATCGGCATGCTCCAGCACCCGGTGGATCACGACTCGATCCGGATCTGGAATCACATCGTGCGCCCCGAAGGCGCCGACGATGGCGGCAAGGAAGCGACGCCGACCGAGCAGTCGGAGGTGGACAAGGAGCTGGCGGCGTACCGTGCCGCACACCCCAAGGATGACCGGCCCGACTCGATCGACAACGGCGCCGACGACGACGGCTCAGGCACCGTCTCCGCCCTCGAGATGGCCGAGTACTTCTCGTCGATGAAGACCAAGCCCAAGCGCTCGCTGCTCTTCGTCTGGCACGTCGGCGAGGAGAAAGGGCTCCTCGGCTCGCGCTACTTCACCGATCATCCAACGGTGCCGCGCGACAGCATCGTGACGCAGCTCAACATGGACATGGTGGGACGCGGCGACGCGTACGACGAGACGGGGCGCACCAAGGCGGGGACGCCGATTCACGGCAGCGCGGGGTATCTGCAGCTGGTGGGGTCGCGCCGTCTGTCCACTGAGTTAGGCGACCTGATCGAGAAAGTGAACACCGAGGGTCATCACAACCTGACCCTCGACTACTCGATCGACGCCGACGGGCATCCGTCCAACATCTACTGCCGAAGCGACCATTACGAGTATGCACGCTACGGCATTCCGATCACGTTTTTCACGACGGGATTGCACTCCGACTACCATCAAGTGACGGACGAGGCGGAGTACATCGACTACGATCACATGGCCAAGGTCGTGGACTTCGTGGCCGACATCGCGCTCCACGTCGCGAATCTCGATCACCGCGTCGTGGTGGATCATCCCAAGCCCGATCCGAACGGCGCCTGCCGGCAGTAATTCGGCTGTGCAGTTAGGC
>DASYXE010000084.1:0-12905 GCA_035935375.1 Gemmatimonadaceae bacterium
GTAGATCGGGCCTAACCGCGGCGTGGCCGGAAACAGCGGAAGGATCCAAACCATCGCCAGCATGACGACCGTGTACACGGCCGTCACGGCTGTGGTCGGCCAGCGCAGGCGCGATCCACGCGCCAGGGTGACGAGATAGAACGGAAAGACCAGGCACGCCACTTCGTAGAACACCGGCGCATGCATGAGGACGCGCCGGTGGTACTCGGTGGTCATGATCGTCGCGTTCAGAAACAGCACGCCCGCGGCCACGGCATAGAGGAGCCGGTACCGCGGCGCCTCCTCGCCGTCGGCGCGATTCTGCAGCGCGAGCGTCATGAGCAGGGCGCCTAACTGAATGGCGGCGATGCCCAGCGCCAGCACCGTGTGGGGCGGGCTCAGGATCTCGACGTCGAGGCCGTACGCGTTGTGCCACCAGTTGTCGAACGGCGCCGACGTGAGCATCGCGAACGTGCCCCAGATGCACACCCATGCGCCTAACGGGGCATGGAACACGCGCCAGAAGCGGACGGTATCGCCGTGCGCGGCGGACGAGGCGAAACTGGTCGTGAGCACGAGCCACCCGCACGCGAGCCCGGCGAGCAGGCCGCCCACGTAAATCGCCATGTGCGCCGGGGTCCAGAACGTGTCGCGGCCAATCGTGCTGTGCCACGAGATGTCCCACATCACGCCGATGATCACGCACAGCGATGCCAGCAGCACCGCCGGCAAGTACCAGGGCACGCCGATCGCGCCCGCGCCGCTCACCTGACGAGGCGGCACCCCGGTGCGCTCAGGGATACCGGAACCGGTACGTCGCCACGAGCTGCACGCGGCCGTAGGTGGTGGCCGGCGTCGCGACGTTGTTGACGTTCGTCACACGCGCGCCCTGGATCTCGAGCGTGAGCGGCACGATGGGGTCGAGCCATTGCACGCTCGCATCGCCCATCCACGCGCTCTGCACGTCGGGCGTGTCGCCGCTCGCAAACGGGAACGGGGCGCCCGCGTGGCCGAACCGGTTAGGCGGCGGACGCTGGCTGATCCGCTGGTCGCCGCGGCGCCACTTGGAGATCCCGGCCGATACGTGGAATTTGCCCGTCGGCCACACATCCGCGAAGGCTCGCGCCATGTCGGCGTCCGGGCCCAACTCGGAGCCGACCGGTTGGTCGTACTGCTGCCACGTGGCGGTGCAGAACGACTCGAGATATGTGAACGCGCTCACACGCCGATACTGCACGCCGATGTTGGTCGGAACGGGCAGCGACAGCGCGTACGTGCCACGCACGTTCCAACCGAAGAGGTCGGGAAAATTCTTGCGATCCTGCGCGTCGATCTGGATGTCGTCGATGAGCAGATCGCCCTGCAGCGAGAACCGATCGACGTTGGCCCGCACGGACCCGAACGCCGTGAGGTTCACGTTGCCGGCCTGGCTGATGTCGCCGGCTTTGTCGTTCTGCGTCACCTGAAACACCATCAGCGGATTCACGAAGTTGAGCGCGATCCCGCCGCCCTGCCGCGGAATGAGCGCCGTCTCGCCCACCGTCAGCTCCACCTTGTGCGACGGCCGCCAGGTGAGCGCATGCGCCACCATCATCCGGTGATACCGCTGCGTGCCCACGCTGTCCGGCAGGCTGTCGGTCGCAGGCGTCAGAATCACGTCGTTGAGCGACGCCACGAGCGCCTTGAACTCGAACTTCGACCATTGTGCGGTGAGGGTGATCTTGTCCAACGCCGGCCCGTTGGCCGACAACACCATTGACTCGGTCCCGTCGCCGATCCACGCTTCTCGGCCGCGCCCAACGGACAACACGAGCGGCCCGAGCTTGCCGGATGCGTACGCATCGCTGAAGTCGATCACGCCCGACGTGTGGCGGAACTGATTCGCGCGTACCGTGGGGTCGTTGCGGCTGCCCGTTTCACCGTACGCCTCGCTCACGAGCACGACGTTCGGGCCACCGTTGAACGACAGCCTGAGCCGCGCCGTCCCGACGGCCGGCGGAGTGCCCTGCCCCGTCGGGCGAATGTCATCCCACAAGGGATCGATCTCGCCGTTGTCGAGGCCGGTGGCCTGCAGCGACGCGAGCGCGCCGAATCGGACGCGGTTCGTCTTGGCATCCTCTGCCGAGTCGGCCGCCACGCTGTCGGCGAGGAAACGCGACGTGAGCGCATCGAGCACGCGGCCGCCGCACATCGATTCCGACTTGGCCGTGCGCAACGCCGTGCGGACGTCCTTGACCATGAACGGCCGGAAGGCCGACACGCGCGCGGCGCCGCAGCCCAGCTGCACCAACCCATCGAGCTGGGCATACGCGGGATCGTCCAGCGGCAATGTGACTAACGGATGTTGCGCGGCGGCCACACGCGCGCTTCCGACGGCGGCGAGCAGCGCGCCGGCTAGGGCGACGAGCGCGGAGCGAATCGTCAGGCTCCTTTGGTGAAGTGACGCGGTTCCGGCGCCGAAGCCCGCTCCCGGAGGCGCGCAATGAGCGCCGCCTGCGGCGAGAACTCCGGCACCAATTCCTGCAGCTTGCGCACGATGCCGCGCTCGTCGCGGGCCGCGACGAGATCCCACAGCTGGCCTAACTGATGATCGAGCGAGCGCGGCGCCCCGGTTTTCACGATCCGGATCTTCTCGAACCGCGTCGGCATCGTCTCTTCGGCTTCCGACGTCAGCTGCTCGTGCAGCTTCTCGCCCGGCCTCAAGCCCGTGAACACGATCGGGACGTCCGCGTCCGGCTCGAGGCCGGAGAGCCGGATGAGGTTGCGCGCCAGGTCGACGATCTTGATCGGGTGTCCCATCTCCAGCATCACGATCCGGTCGCGCGCCTCATCCAACGCCGACGCCTGCAGCACCAGCTGCACCGCCTCGGGGATCGTCATGAAGTAGCGCGTCGCCTCCGGGTGCGTGACCGTCACCGGTCCGCCGTCGGCGATTTGCTCGCTGAACAACGGCACCACGCTCCCGTTGCTGCCTAACACGTTGCCGAACCGCACGGCCACGAAATGGTGCGCACGCGCCTCCGCCAACGACAACACCAGCTGTTCGGCCAACCGCTTCGTGGCGCCCATGATGTTCGTCGGGCTCACCGCCTTGTCCGTCGAGATCAGCACGAACGTCGCACCGTACTGCACGGCGGCGTCGGCGACGTTGCGGGTGCCGAACACGTTGTTCTGGACCGCATGGCAGACGTGCGCCTCCATCATCGGCACGTGCTTGAACGCGGCCGCATGGTATACGATTTCGGGGCGCGCCTCACGGAACAGACGCACGACGTCGGCGTTCTCGCAGATGTCGCAGATCACGGGGCGCACGTCGAGCGCGGGGTGCTTGCGGTGCAGCTCCTGTTCGATGAGGAACAGCGCGTTCTCCGAGCGCTCCATGAGCGTGAGCGCCGCGGGATCGAACGTCGCGATTTGCCGCGCGAGCTCGGCGCCGATGGATCCGCCCGCGCCCGTGATCAGCACGCGGCGACCCGCGATCGAGCCGCGCACGATCGCCGAATCCAGGTCCACGGGATCGCGGCCGAGCAGGTCCTCCACGCGCACGGGACGCACCTGGCTCATCTGCACGCGTCCGGAGAGCGCCGCGATCGCCGGCAGAATCTTGAACGGGAGGCGCGTCGCCAGGCAGCGGTTGACGATTTTCTGGATCTGATCGCGCGACGCGGACGGGATCGCGATGATCAACTCGTCCGCCGGATTGGTCGTGAGCGTCTCGCCTAACGACTCGGTGGTGCCGAGCACCGGCACGCCGTGAATGTGGAAGCCGGTCTTGCGCACGTCGTCATCCACGAAACCCACGGGCACGTAGCCCAAGCGGCCGTTGTTGTGCATCTCGCGCAGCAACAGCTCGCCCGCATCGCCCGCGCCGACGATGAGGACGCGGCGGAGCCGAGGGCCGCCCGTGACCGGACGCCGGTTCTCGCGCAGCGCGCGCAGGGCGAACCGCACGCCGCCGATGAAGAACAGCGTGAGCCCCGCGTCGATCACGATCACCGAGCGCGGATACTGGTACGCCTGACCCGTGAACACGAGCAGCGCCGTGAACAGGGCGCTGCTGATGGCGATCGCCTTGAGCAGCGCGAACATGTCGCGCATGCCGACGTACCGCCACCACCCGCTGTACAACCGATAGAAGGCGAACGCGCCTAACCGAAAAACGACGAGCGGGATGAGGGTCGAGAGGAAGATCGTGTAGTACGCCGCCGGAATCAAACCGTCGAAGCGCAGCACGAACGCCAACGAGTAGCTGGCGAGCACGAGCACCAGGTGCATCGTGACCACCATGAGACGCCGGTACTTGAAGGCCAGCGTCGACAGCCAAGCCAGGAAGCGCTCCGTGCCGGACGGAGGCGTCCGTGCCGCCGGGTCAGTGGCCATAGAACGAGCGAACGGCGCCGATCACCTCATCCTGCTGCGCGTGCGTGAGCTCGGGATACACAGGCAACGACAGCACCTCGCGCGCCGCGCGCTCCGATTCCGGGCACGACCCTTCACGATATCCGAGATACCGGAAGCACGGCTGCAAGTGCAGCGGCAGCGGATAGTAGATGGCCGACCCGATGCCCTTGCCCTTGAGATGTGCCTGCAATCCGTCGCGCCGATGCGCGCGAATCGTGTACTGGTTGTAGATCGACTCGTTGCCGGCGTCGATCGTCGGTGTGCGCACCTCGGGCACGTCGGCGAACGCGCGATCGTAGTACGCCGCGTGCTCGCGGCGCTTGCTGCTCCACTCGGCGAGATGCGGCAGCTTCGCTTCGAGCACGGCCGCCTGCAGCGAGTCGAGACGGCTGTTGTACCCCACTTCGTCGTGGAAATACTGCGTCGCGCCACCGTGCACGCGCAGGCGCTTGAGACGCGTCGCGAGCGCGTCGTCCTGCGTCACCATCATACCGCCGTCGCCGTAGCCGCCGAGATTCTTCGACGGGAAGAAGCTGAACGTCCCGATCGTCGCACGCTCCCCCGCCATCACCCACTCGCCGTTGATCCGGCGTCGCGCGCCGATGGTTTGCGCCGCGTCTTCGATGAGCGGAACGTTAGGCATCGCCGCCGACAGCTCCTCGATGCGCGCCATCTGTCCGAACAGGTCCACCGGCACGACGGCCTTCGTACGCGACGTCACCGCGGCTGCGGCCTGCCCGATGGCGATGTTGAACGTCGACGGATCGATGTCGACGAACACCGGCGTGGCGCCCACATTGTGGATCGTGCCCGCGGTCGCGAAGAACGTGAACGGCGCCGTGATCACCTCGTCGCCGCGGCCGATGTCGAGGGCACGCAGCGCAAGCAGCAGTGCGTCGGTGCCGCTCGCGCACCCGATCGCGTGTTTGGTGCGGGACAACGCGGCCACCGCGCGCTCGAGGCGCTCCACCGGTTGGCCCAGGATGAACAACTGGTCGTCCACAACCTGCATCATGGCGCGCACGACTTCGTCTTTGATCTGCGCGTGCTGCGCCCGAAGATCGAGCAAAGGAACTGGCATATCGGTTCAACAGGTGGTTCGAGGAGCGGAGCGGGCGGGCGTCCCAACAGCCGAGACGAAGGGAGTCGATCCGCCGCCTCGTCGGGCAACGTCTAACAACGTGTGGACGCCCACTCGCGGCGTCAATCGCCCGTCACGGCGTCGGCTCGCACGAGCTCGTGCCATTCCTGCAGTGAGCGGACGCGCGGCGGACGGAACCGCAACGAGAGAATCGCATCGCACGCGGCGGAGGCCGCCGAGAGCGTTGTCGTATAGGGAACGCGATGGGCCACGGCGGCCTGTCGCATCGAATAGTCGTCGCGCTGGGAGTGCTTGCCGAGCGGCGTGTTGATGAGCAGCTGCACCTGGCGATTCACGATCAGGTCGATTCCGTGCGGCCGCCCCTCGTGCACCTTGAACACGCGCTCGGCGGGAATGCCGCGCGAGCGCAGGAATTTCGCGGTCCCGGTCGTGGCGAGGAGCCTGAACCCCATCTCCTGGAAGCGGCGGGCCATTGGAATCACGTTCGATTTGTCCGAGTTGTTCACGGTAATCAGGACGGCGCCCTCGAGCGGCAGCCCGTTGTCGGCGGCAAGCTGCGCCTTGGCGAATGCGCTGCCGAACGAGTCCGAAATTCCCATCACTTCGCCGGTCGATCGCATCTCGGGGCCCAGCACTGGATCGGCCTCGCGGAATTTGCTGAACGGGAACACCGCTTCCTTCACCGACACGTACGGCGGAACGACTTCCTCGGTGAACCCGAGCGACGCGAGCGAATCGCCGAGCATCACCCGCGCGGCGAGCGAGGCGAGCGGCACGCCGATCGCCTTCGACACGAACGGAATCGTGCGGCTCGCGCGTGGATTCACCTCGAGCACGTACACCGTACGATCCTTGATCGCGAACTGCACGTTGATCAGGCCGACGACGCCGAGCGCTTTGGCCAACGCTGCCGTGTGCTCGCGCATCGTGGCGAGGTCCGACTCGCTGATGATGTACGGTGGCAGCACGCACGCCGAGTCGCCGGAGTGAATCCCGGCATCTTCGATGTGCTGCATCACGCCGCCCACGACCACGCGCTCGCCATCGCAGATCGCGTCGACGTCCACCTCGTACGCGTCCTCGAGGAAGCGGTCGATGAGCACGGGGCGGTCTTCCGATGCGCGCGCCGCGCGATCGAAGTACTCGCGCAAGGAGGCTTCGTCGTACACGATCTGCATGGCGCGTCCGCCTAACACGTAGGACGGTCGCACGAGCACCGGATAGCCGATCCTGGTCGCAATGCCGACGGCTTCGTCGAGGCTGGTGGCGGTGCCGCTCGATGGTTGGTTGACGCCCGTCTCGCGCGCAATGGCCTCGAAGCGCCGGCGGTCCTCGGCGATGTCGATGGCATCCGGCGACGTGCCGAGAATGGGAACGCCCGCGGCCTCGAGCGCGCGCGTGAGCTTGAGCGGCGTTTGTCCGCCTAACTGAACGATGACCCCGACCGGCTGCTCGCGGTCGACGATCTCGAGCACGTCCTCGAACGTGAGCGGCTCGAAGTACAGCTTGTCCGACGTGTCGAAATCGGTGGACACCGTCTCGGGATTCGAGTTGATCATGATCGTCTCGAACCCGCGCTCGCGCAGCGCCATCACCGCGCGCACGCAGCAGTAGTCGAACTCGACGCCCTGGCCGATCCGGTTAGGCCCGCTGCCCAGGATCACCACCGACCGCCGTCCCGTGGGCGGCGCTTCGCTCTCCTCGTCGTAGCTCGAGTACAGGTACGGCGTGGCCGAGGGAAATTCACCCGCGCACGTGTCGACCATCTTGTAGACGGGCCGCACGCCCGCCGCCCACCGTTGGGCGCGCACGGCGTGCTCCGTCTCGCGGCGCAGCGCCCCGAGCTGCCGGTCCGAGAACCCGAGCCGCTTCATCCGCCGCAACGCCTGGGCATCGACCGCCGGCAGCGCGGCGTATGCCCGCTCCGCCTCGACCAGCTCCATCATCTGATGCAGGAACCACGGGTCGATGCGCGTGTGCTCGGCGACCTCCGCTACCGTTAGGCCTGAGGCGAACGCGCGCTTCACCTGGAAAATCCGCTCGGGCGTCGGCTGCCGGAGGGCGCCGAGCAGCGCGTCGATCGAGTCGTCGGGCAGCCGGTCGTCCTGCAGCGTCGCACCCGTCACCCACCCGGCGCGGCCCGTCTCGAGCGCGCGCAGTCCCTTCTGCAGCGCTTCCTTGAACGTGCGCCCGATCGCCATCGACTCGCCCACCGATTTCATCTGCGTCGTGAGACGCGGATCCGCCGCGGCGAACTTCTCGAACGCGAACCGCGGACACTTCACGACGACATAGTCGAGCACCGGCTCGAACGACGCCGGCGTCGTCTTCGTGATGTCGTTGACGATCTCGTCCAGTCGGTAGCCCACCGCGAGCTTGGTCCCGATGCGCGCAATGGGGAAGCCGGTGGCCTTGGACGCCAGCGCCGACGATCGCGAGACGCGCGGGTTCATCTCGATCACGAGCATCTCGCCGTCGGCGGGATTCACCGCGAACTGGATGTTGCAGCCGCCGGCCGCCACGCCGATCTCGCGAATGACCGCCACCGCGGCGTCGCGCATGGTCTGGTACTCGCGGTCGGTGAGCGTCATGGCCGGCGCCACCGTGATCGAGTCGCCCGTGTGCACGCCCATCGGATCGAGATTCTCGATCGAGCACACGATCACTACGTTGTCGGCGTGGTCGCGCATCACCTCGAGCTCGAACTCCTTCCAGCCGAGCACGCTGCGCTCGACGAGCACCTGACCCACGGGCGAGAGCTCGAGCCCGCGCCTCACGATGTCCTCGTACTCGTCGAGGTTGTACGCGACGCCGCCGCCGGTGCCGCCTAACGTGAACGACGGGCGGATGATCGCCGGGAAGTCGACCACCGGAATGAGCGTTTCGGCCTCATCCCACGTGCGCGCGATGCCGCCGCGCGCGACGTGGAGCCCGATGCGCCGCATCGCGTTCGCAAACAGCTCGCGATCCTCCGCCAGCTGGATCGCGCGTGCGTCGGCACCGATGAGCTCCACCTCGTAGCGGTCGAGCACGCCGCGCTCCGACAGCGCCATCGCCACGTTGAGCGCCGTCTGTCCGCCCATTGTGGGCAACAGCGCGTCCGGCCGCTCGCGCTCGATCACCTGTTCGACGATGTCCGGCGTCACCGGCTCGATGTACGTCCGGTCGGCGATCTCGGGGTCCGTCATGATCGTCGCCGGATTCGAGTTCACCAGGATGACCTCGTATCCATCCTCGCGCAGCGCCTTCGCCGCTTGCGTTCCCGAGTAATCGAACTCGGCGGCTTGCCCGATGATGATCGGCCCGGAACCGATCAGCAAAATACGGTGGAGATCAGAGCGGCGCGGCACGAATCACGTCTTCGATAATGGTGTCGAGAGATAATCGAGGCGCCCAACCGGTGGCCGCGCGCAGCTTGTGCGCGTCGCCCACCAGCATCGGCACTTCGACCGGACGTACGAGCGCGGGATCAACCTCCAATTTCGCGTCGACATCCATGAGAGCAAGCACGCGGCGAGCGACGGCATCGACGGCCACGCCCGTCCCGCTGGCCACATTGTAAGCTTCGCCCGGCGCGCCGCGTTCCGCGAGCGCAATGTACGCGGCGACCACGTCGCCCACGTGCAAAAAATCGCGAACCGTGGACGTGTTGCCCATAGCCAGAACAGCCGGTCGAGCCGAGCCACGCAACTCGCGAACGCGGTGTACGAGGGCCGGGATCAAGAACCGGTCGGACTGCCCCGCCCCGCTGTGGTTGAAGGACCGCGTGACGATCACGCGCACGCCGGTCGCTCGGTGCGCCGCCAAAGCGACGACTTCCTGCGCGGCCTTCGAGGCAGCGTATGGATTGAGCGGCCGCTGCTCGGCCGACTCGGCCAGCGGTTGTTTGCCCGTCTCGTGTCGGCCGTATTGTTCGCCGCTTCCGACAACGAGCACCACAGGATCGAGCATGCCCGCCCGGTGTCGAGCGCCGATGTCGGCCAATAGCCGCGCCGCGGCGACGACGTTCACTTCGAGCGTGCCGGCAGGATCCGCGGTCGCGGCAGGGACGAAGGCGATCCCCGCCAAGTGGAACACGGTGTCGGGCGTGCTCGTCTCGAGCACCGCGTGGAGCGCGGAGGCGTGCGTGACGTCGCAGTCGAGCCAGCGCACTGCATCGCGCTCGGCGGGTCCCAATCGGCCTGCCGGCATGTCGCCGCCCAACCGCGTCCCGAATACCGTCCATCCCCGGGACAGCAATGCCTCGCAGAGCCACTGCCCAACGAAACCGGAGGCGCCGGTCACCAGCGCACGCACGTTAGCGCGCGCCGCGGTGACGGGCCAGGTCTGCGTCGACCATCATCGCGATCAGGTCCTCGAACGACACTTGTGGTCGCCAGCCTAACTGTGTGCTGGCCTTCGTCGGATCGGCGACGAGCAGGTCGACTTCGGCCGGCCGGAAGAACCGTTCGTCCTGCTTCACGTATTCGCGATAGTCCAAGCCCGCGCTGCCGAAGGCGACCTCGCACAGCTGCCGCACCGAGTGGGTGCGGCCGGTACCGATCACGTAGTCCTCGGCGTGCTCCTGCTGCAGCATGCGCCACATCGCGTCCACGTAGTCGCCGGCGAATCCCCAGTCGCGCCTCGCGTCCAGATTGCCGAGGCGCACTTCGCGCGCGAGGCCGAGCTTGATGCGGGCGACCGCGTCCGTCACCTTGCGCGTCACGAACTCGAGGCCGCGGCGCGGGCTCTCGTGGTTGAACAGGATCCCCGACACCGCGAACAGATCGTAGCTCTCGCGATAGTTCACGGTGATCCAGTGACCGTACACCTTGGCCACGCCGTACGGGCTGCGCGGATAGAAGGACGTGTGCTCACTCTGGGGTGATTCGACCACCTTGCCGAACATCTCGCTCGAGCTGGCCTGATAGAACCGTGCGCGCGGCGCCGCTTTCCGAACCGCCTCGAGGGCGCGCGTCACGCCTAACCCGGTGAACTCGCCGGTGAGCACCGGCTGGTTCCACGATGTTTGCACGAAGCTCTGGGCCGCGAGGTTGTAGACCTCGTCGGGCGCGCAGGCCGCGAGGGCCTCGACCAACGAGTGCTGGTCGAGCAGATCGGCCGACAACAGCTCGATCTTGTCGACGAGGTGGGCGATGCGCTCGTAGGGCGTGGTCGAGCTCCGCCTGACGACACCGACGACGCGGTAACCTTTGGCCAGCAAGTGCTCGGCGAGGTACGAGCCATCCTGGCCCGTGATTCCGGTGATCAGCGCGGTCGGCATGCGTGCGGAGTCAGTCGGAGGTCCACATCAAGAAACGCCTTTCCCGAATGAGTGGGAAGGTTGCGTTTCGGTTGGGTAAGAAACGGCAACTGCTTGAAAGGATAACAAAAGTGAAACAAGGGATAACGAAAATGATCGTTCTGCGCGAGGAGCACGTGCGTTGCCTAACGGATAGGTATGACTGCGTTTGTTGTTGAACAAAAGCAATCGTACTACCGACAGCGCGTCGTGCTCGCCCACTCCAGAACGATCGCTTTCGTTATCCTTTGTGTCCCTTTTGTTATCCTTTCAACGCCGTTTGTTGTTGATGTCCCGCTCTCTCGGATACTGCGCTCGTCACGCCGTCGAGACGCTCGCGCCTAACCGAGCGAGCCGGCCGGCGGTGGCGGCATCGACGCGCGCCGTGATCACCCACTCGTCGCCCACCGCGCGCTGCTCGATCACCTCGCCGTGCTGGTGCAGCTCGGCCAACAGCTTGCCATCGGAGAGCGGCAGCCGCACGCAGCTCAGCGGGCGCTCCTTGCGCTCGGCGGCGAGCAGCGCGCGGCGCAGCGGCTCGAGCCCGTCTTCGGCGGTCGCCGACACGAACACCGCGTTCGGCAGCAGCGGGCGCACGCGATCCTGCACCGCCGCCAGCTCGGGCGGCGCCAGCTTGTCGATCTTGTTGAACACGTAGAGCATCGGCCGGTCCTGCAGGGCCAACTCCGCGAGCACGCCGTCCACCACCTGACGCTGGTCTTCCCACGTGGGGTGGCTCGCATCCACCACGCGGAGCAGCAGGTCGGCCTCGCGCACCTCCTCGAGCGTCGCGCGGAACGACGCCACGAGGTGGTGCGGCAGCTTGCGAATGAATCCGACGGTATCACTCAGCAGCACCTGGCGCCCGTCGCCCAAGTCGACGCTGCGTGTGAGCGGGTCGAGCGTCGCGAACAACCGGTTCTCGACGACGATCCCTGCGTCCGCCGAGAGCGCCCGCAAGATCGACGACTTGCCGACGTTGGTGTAGCCCACGAGTGCGCCGCGAAAGGCGCCCCGGCGCCCGTGCCGCTGCACGACGCGCGACTTCTGCACGTCGGCGAGGCGGTCGCGCAGCACGCGGATGCGGCTCTTGATCAAGCGGCGGTCCGTTTCGAGCTGCGTTTCGCCCGGGCCCCGCATGCCGATGCCGCCGCGGAATTTCTCGAGGTGCGTCCACATCCTCGTCAGGCGGGGGAGCATGTACTCGAGCTGCGCCAGCTCCACCTGCATGCGCGCCTCGCTCGTGCGCGCGCGGGTGGCAAAGATGTCGAGGATGAGCTCCGCACGATCCATCACGCGACGATTCGTGAGCTCCTCGATGTTGCGCGCCTGCGCGGGCGTCAGCTCGTCGTCGAAGATGAGCAGGGTTGCACCCTCGCGGCCGATCGCCTCCACCAACTCGTCCAGCTTGCCCTTGCCGAGGTACGTGCCGGGGTTGGGACGCTCGAGGAACTGGGTCACTTCGCCGACGACCACGGCGCCGGCCGTGTCCGCCAACTCGGCGAGCTCGGCCAGGTGCTCGGCTAACTCGTGACGCGCGCCGGATCGTTTGATGGGCGCGCCGACGAGCAGCGCGCGCTCGATGGGCGGGGCGAGTGAGATCGTTTCTTTCGGAATGACCACCTCCGTTTCAACGTATCGTTTTCGGTGTTGCGCCTCTAGCTCGAGGCAGCCAACAAGCGACCCCTTCCCGATCACTCAGTACAAACCATCCGGAGCCATGAAAAATCAATTGGCCGAGTGTCCTCGCATCTGGGCTGCTCGCCGGACTCATCTGGATCGTGCTGGGAGCAATCGTCACGGCGGCCATCGGCCGCGACTTTAATACTCGGGACCCTCCCTGCACTCGTCATCGCGACACTCGTCGGGGCAAAGTTGTACAAGGATTGAGCCCCGTCTGGCGCACCGCGGGCTTGCTCTCGTTCGGTGCCGCGCTAACCGGCATCCTCGTCCTTTTTCTTCAGCTCCGCCCACCACGCCAGCCGCTTCGCGATTTCCTTCTCGAACCCGAACTTCCCGGGCTCGTAGAGCACCGTATCCCGGAGTTTCTCCGGCAGGTACTCCTGCGGAATGTACGCCTCGGGCGCGTCGTGCGCGTACTGGTACCCCTTGCCGTACCCCAGTTGCTTCATCAGCGGCGTC
>DASYXE010000085.1:0-13841 GCA_035935375.1 Gemmatimonadaceae bacterium
CGACCGGACCAACGCCTCGCGCATCGTCAGCGGCCCGAGGAACAGGCCGTCGGCGTTGCCGGGCCGGTAGACGCTTCCGTTCGGCATCGGGATCGCGAGCGCCGAGTCCGAGATCAGGGCGTTGGGCGGAATGCTGTCGCGCAGCGCGCTCGCGTACACGATGGGCTTGAACGCCGACCACGGCTGGCGCACGGCGTTCACCGCGCGGTTGAAGGGCGACGCCGCGTAATCACGGCCGCCGACCATCGCGAGGACGTCGCCCGTCTGCGGGTCGAGCGCGACGACCATACCCTCGAGAAAATCGGTACCGCCTTTGGCGCGGTGGTCGAACGTCGGATGATGATAGCCGGGCCGCGCCTCGACGCGCGCCAGGCCGGAGTCGAGCGCCGAAGTCGCATCGCGCTCGAGCTCCGGATCGATCGTGGTGACGATGCGATAGCCGCCGTTCATGACCGGCACACCGGCCTGCTCCGCCTCCTGCCGGACGAGGTCGACGACGTAGGGCGCCGACGCGGCCATGCCCGCGTCGGGCGCCGTGACCAACGGCTGCTGCTCGGCCTGCTCGGCATCCTCGCGCGAGACGTAGCCCTGGTCCGCCATGAGCGACAGCACGAGATTGCGACGCTCGCGCGAACGTTCGGGGTGTTTGATCGGGTCGTAGAGCGCCGGGCCCTTCGGCAGCGCGGCCAGCGTCGCCGCCTGCTCGAGCGTTAGGCGCGCGGCCTCGGTGCCGAAGTAGTGTCGCGCCGCCGCTTCGATGCCGTACCACCCGTGGCCGAAGTCGATGTCGTTGAGGTACGCCTCGAGAATCTGCTCTTTGGTGTAGTGGCGCTCCATCTCGCGCGCGGCCGCCTGTTCACGCAGTTTGCGCGCGATGCTCCGGTCGCTGCGATTGATGAGGTCCGGATGCATGTTGCCCACGAGCTGCTGGGTGATCGTGCTGGCCCCACGCGCATGTCCGCGGAGTGCATCCTTGAGCGCCGCCGCTACGCCGACGACGTCGACACCATCGTGTTGGTAGAAGCGCTGGTCTTCTACCGAGACGAAGGCCTGCCCGACATACTTGGGCAGCGAGCGCAACGACACGCTCGTGCGTGTCTCGCGACCAATCTCGCCGATGAGGGAGGTGCCGTCCCGCGCGAAGACCAAGGACGATTGCGCGGGCTGCACGATCTGCCATGCTTCGCCTGTCGTCCCACCGCTCTGCGCGCCCGCAGCCACGGGTGGCGTCGCGACGGCGAGCCAAACTGCCGCGGCCAGGACCCGCATCCGGTGCGGGCGACGGCGCACGGCGACTGCAACGTTCATATCGTTCACCAAAGCTCCAGCCATCCCGGCGCACCGCGCGCCGGACATTCCCAGGGTGATACCCGAGACGGCTCCGAATGACACACGATCAGCGGGCGGCAAGATAACCCGCCCTGCGCGGATTTCTGTGACATTGCTCCACTGGGCCCGTCGCACCACCTTTTTGGCATGCCTTCCGTCATCGACGTCGCAACCGTTCAGTTCGCGCCTCGCAAAGGCGAATACGAAGCGAACCTCGCGCGCCTGGGCGAGTTGTTCGCGCAATTGGACACGCTCACGCCACGGCCGCAGGTGCTCCACCTGCCGGAGACCGCCCTCACCGGGTACTTCCTCGAGGGCGGCGTGCGCGAGTTCGCGCTCACGGCAGGCGCGCAAGCCGCCGATCTGCAGCGTGTGTACCGCAATGCGGTACCGCAGGCCGCCGACCGGACGCTCGAGATCGTGCTGGGTTTTTACGAGGTCTGGAACAACACGCTGTACAACAGCGCGATGTGGGTGCGCGTCGGAGGTGCCGCGCCGCTCATCCGCCACGTCCATCGCAAGAACTTTCTGCCCACGTATGGCCTGTTCGACGAAGAGCGGTTCGTCGAGCGGGGTCAGTCGTTCCGGGCGTTCGACACTCCGTGGGGCCGCTGTGCCGTGCTCATCTGTGAAGACGCTTGGCACAGCTTGACCGGGACGCTCCTTGCCCTGGATGGCGCCCGCGCGATTTTCATTTGTTCGGCGGCGCCGGCGCGCGGGCCGTGGCCGAGAGAAGACGGGGTACCGGGACCATCCAGTGTGGCCCGCTGGGAGCGACTGGTGCGCGACATCGCAGAGGAGCACGGCGTGTTCGTGTCGTTCTCCAATCTCGCGTCGAGCGAAGCGGGCAAGTCGTTCCCGGGCGGTGCTTTGGTGGCTGGGCCCAAGGGAGACGTTCGCGTGCGCGGCCCACTCTGGAGCGAGGCGATTCTTCCCATCGCGATGGATCTTGGCGACCTGACGCGCGCGCGCGCCGACATGCCGCTCTTGGCCGACCTGCGCACTGCCATGCCTCACCTGATCGACACCCTCGGCCGGATCCAGACGGGACACGCCGAAGCGCCGCAGTTCGATACGGACCGGTGCGAGGCGAGGACCATTCCGCCCGCATCGGCGGGGACAGCGCGCGCGCGATCGATGGCGGTTGTCGATGGCGGGATGGCCGCGGCGGGCACGCCGCCGCCGCTCGAGATCGACCCGGCGCTCACGGAAGAATGGCTCGCGGCGTTCCTGCGCGACGAGATCGTGGGCCGGGGGTTCCACAAGGGCATCGTGGCCTTGTCCGGCGGCGTCGATTCCTCGGTCACGGCCTACCTCGCGGCGCGTGCGTTAGGCCCGGACAACGTCATCGGAGTGCGGCTGCCGTATCGCGCGTCGAGCCCGGAGAGTGTGTCGCACGCGCAGCTGGTGATCGACGCGTTGGGCATCGAGGGCCGCACGCTCGACATCAGCGCCGCGGTGGACGGCTATCTGGCCAACGAGCCCGGCGCCGATGCCACGCGCCGCGGCAACGTCATGGCGCGCGTGCGCATGATCGCGCTGTTCGACCTCTCGGCGCGATACGCCGCGATTCCGTTAGGCACCGGCAACAAGACCGAGCGCCTGCTCGGCTACTTCACCTGGCACGCCGACGATTCGCCGCCGCTCAATCCGTTGGGCGACCTGTACAAGACGCAGGTGTGGGCGCTGGCCCGCCACCTGGGCGTCCCGGGCGACATCATCGACAAGGCGCCCACCGCCGACCTGGTGAGCGGGCAGACAGACGAGGGCGATCTCGGCATCTCGTACGGCAAGGCCGATGCGATTCTGCACTGGTTGCTGCACGGGTATGCGCCGGCGGAGCTCGAGGCGCGCGGGTTCGTGCGCGAGGAGGTCGAGCTGGTGCGCCGCCGTCTCGAGCGCACGCACTGGAAGCGCCGCTTGCCGAGCGTCGCGATCATGAGCTCGACCGCGATCGGCGAGAGTTGGCTCAGGCCCGTCGATTACTGACGGCGCTCGGCGGCCAGCTCGAGGAGGACGCGGGCGCGTCCCGTTTCCACCTCGAGCTCCACCTCGGACGCGGAGCCGCTCACCGGCGGGGCGCTGCGCGCGGGCGCCGCAAGCGTTAGACGGGCCTCCGTGCCGAGGATGAACGGCAGCGCGTTGCCGCAGATGACGTTCGCCATCTCGCCCAATGCATCCCAGCGCCAGGGCTCGGCGTCATCGCCTTCCAAGCCGAGCATGTTCTCGGCCAGAGCGCGGAAGACATCGTCCGAGACGCGGAGCGTGAGGCAGCCCGCGTGCGCGCCGTCGAAGGCCACGCTGACGGCGGCCGGCAGGGCGTCGAGCGCGCTCGGCGTGTCGACGGCCGCGCCGACGCAGAGGAGGCCCAGCTCCTCGAACGCCAGGGTCGCGGCGACGCGCAGGGCGATCGAATTATCGGTCATCGTCCCGGGCAGCCAGCGCGCGGAGGACGGCGTCGCGCAGGTCTTCGGGCGCGAACGGCTTGTGGAGAAAGCCGTGGCCCAGCTCCCGCACTTGCGATGCGCAGGCATCGCTGCCGTCGGACGACACGACGATCACGCGCGGGCCCGTCGCCGACCGGCCGAGTCGGGCGAGCATGTCCAAGCCGCTCAAGCGCGGCATGTTGATGTCGACCAGCGCGAGCGTGACCGGGTGGGTCTCGAGGATGCCGAGTCCGGCCAGGCCATCGGCGGCCTCGTGCACGGTGCCTAACGGAAGGCCGGTGAGCCGCAGCGTGCGGATGATCATGGCCCGCATCACGCGGCTGTCGTCGACCACGAGCACGGACAACGGAGCCTGGTCCGCTTCGGCGCGATCGATCACAGCTCGCCCTCTCGCTCCGGTGATTTGAGCCAGACGCGCCCCGTGGCCACCTCCAGCGAAATGGTGCGCCACACCCGTGTGCCGCCCACATCGTGCGCGTGAATGAGCACGCCATTCTTCCACAGCAGCTTGCGCAGCACGATCAGGTTTCGTTTGCCGATCTGAAATCCGTCGGCGGTCGCGTCGCCGGCCGCGGCGCCGCCGGCGACGGCCACGCGCAGCCGCGCCTTGGTGGCGCCTAACCGGTAGCAGTCGCGGAACAGCGCGGGCACGCCGGTGTCGACGTACTCGAGCGGACGGCCGTGCGAGCGCTCGCGGTCGTCGGTGGACGACGGCAGCGGCACGTGCAGCAGCCCGCCCACGCGCGCCACCGGATCGAACACCGCCACGCCCAAGCAACTGCCTAACGCATGAGCCACGAGCCGGTCCCCCGGTGCGTTGGACACGCACATGGCGCCTACTCCGACGATGCGCTCGCCGGTCGTTCGCGCAGCCGCCATCCTAACGTACGTACACGGCCGGCTGCACGTAGCGGAATCCGTGCGTCAGCGTCCCCAGACTCTCGGAATGCCCGACGAACAGGTGGCCGCCGGGCGCCAGCATGCGCCAGAATCGCTCGACCAGGCGCTGCCTCACGCCGGCATCGAAATAGATCATCACGTTGCGGCAGAAGATCGCGTCGAACGGACCGTGCAGCGGCCAGTCGCGAATCAGGTTGAGTCGCGCGAAGCGCACCACGGCGCGCAGCTCGTCGCGCACCACGAAGCGATCGCCGGATGCCGATACGTCGACCATCCGGCGGCGCAGCGGCGCCGGGATCGCGGTGATCGCGCGGGCGCCGTACGTCGCGGCGCGGGCGCGCGCCAGCGCGCGCGACGAGACATCGGTGGCCAGGATGCGCGCGCCGGCGAACCGGTCCGACGGCAGGTGCTCGCGCATCAGCGCCGCGATCGTGAACGGCTCTTCGCCCGTGGAGCATCCGGCGCTCCACACGCGCACCGGCTGCGTGCCCTGCGCCATCGCGGGCAACACCTTCGCTATGAAAAAATCGAAGTGCGCCGGCTCGCGAAAGAACGCGGTCTGATTCGTGGTGAGCGCATCGACGAGCGCGCCGAGCTCGGCGAACTGCCGCCCCGCCGCATCGTTTTCGACGCGGTCGAGATACGCGGCGAAGCTCGATGCACCGGCTTCGGTGACCCGACGGCCGAGTCGCGAGCGCACGAGCTCCTCCTTGCCTTCGCGCAAGCGGATGCCGCACGTCTCGTACAGCAGCTCGCGCAAGCGGCGGAACTCGTGCGGTCGAAGCGGCGGGATGAGCGCCCACGGCGTCGCCGCGACGTCCGCGGCGCGCGCGTCAGAACTCCTCGAGAACGTCGTCATCGTCCCCGTCGAACGGATGCGGCGTTGCGTTAGGCGAAGGCGGAGGCGGCGTGCTCACCGCGTGTCGCGATCCGCCGCGCGACGGGATCGGCCGAATGGGCGACGGACCCGCGGGCACGCCGCGGTGCGGCGTGCGGCGTGTCGCGCGCGCCGCCGTGTCGCGCCGCGGCGTCGCAGGCGCGGAGACCAGCTGGAAATGTCCAACCAGCGCTTCCATCTTCTCGGCTTGCCCGGACAGCTCTTCGGCGGCGCTCGCCGATTCCTCGGCGTTGGCCGCGGTCTGCTGCGTCACCGCGTTCATCTGCTCGACGCCGGCGGCGATTTGTTCGATGCCCTGGCTTTGCTGCTCCGAGCCGGCGGCGATCTCCGCCATCGCCGCGCTCACCTTGTTGACGTGCTCGGTGATGACGCCGAAGTTCGCCATGACTTCGCGGTTGATGGCCGCGCCGCTCTCCGCGTTTTTCACCGATTCCTCGATGAGCGATGCGGTGTTCTTCGCCGCTTCGGCGCTGCGCATCGCGAGGTTGCGCACTTCTTCGGCGACCACCGCGAAGCCCCGGCCGGCGTCGCCGGCACGCGCTGCTTCGACCGCGGCGTTGAGCGCGAGCAGATTCGTTTGGAACGCGATCTCGTCGATCGTTTTCACGATGCGCGCGGTGGCGCCCGCGGCACTCGTGATCCGATCGGTCGCCTCGGCGAGACGGTTCATGCTGTGCGCGCCGCGCGTCGCGCTGTCACGCGTGGCCTCGCTGAGCTGGCGCGCATCGCGCGCGCTGAGGGCGTTCTGGCGGGTCATGGCGCCCATCTCCTGCAGACTACTCGACACTTCCTCGAGCGAGCTCGCCTGCTCCGCCGCGCCCTGCGCGAGAAGCTGGCTGCCGGCGCTCACCTGTCCCGCTCCGGCGGCGACCTGCTCGGCCGCCATCGCGACCTCGGCGAGCGCTTCGTCGAGCTGGCCGAGTGTCTTGTTCAGCGCTTGTTTGATGCGGGCATGCTCGCCGCGATATTCGCCGCGCATGCGCACGCGCAGGTCGCGCGCGGCGACGCGGTCGAGCACTTCGGCCGCTTCGTGCACCGGAGCGATGACGGCATCGAGCGTCTCGTTGAAGCCGGCGACGAGGTCGTGGAACGTGCCGCGATAGCGCGCCGCGTCGCCGCGCCGCGCGAGCTCGCCCTGCTTGGCGGCCTCGATGAGCGCGCGGACTTCTTGCGTCAGGCCCGCGAGCGCCTGGACCATTTCCTGGAACGAGTGGCTGAGCACATCGTTGGGCCCGCGCGGCGCGACGGCGACGCCGATGTCACCCTCGCCGAGATGGCGCGCGACGGCGGCGAAATCGCGTTGGGCATCGATGATGCGCCTGAGCCCCTGTGCCAGGTCGCCCATTTCATCGTGCGACGTGACCCAGACGTCGACGTCGACCTGCCCTTTGGCGATGAGGTCCATCTTGGTGGACAGCTCGGATACCGGCCAGTTGATGCCGCGCTCGAGCACGAACGCGGCGACGAGGGTGACGAGCACGGTGACGAGTGTTCCCCAGACCACTGCGCGTCCGGCGGTCGCGTCGCGCTCGGCGCCGGCCCGGCGGAGGGCGGCGAGGGTGACCTGCTCCTGCGCGATACCGGTCGCGATGACGCGGCGCAGGTCGTCGAGCTGTTTCTGCTCGCCGGTGCCGGCGGCGACGGGGCTCGTCGCTGCACGACGGCTCCGAAGCGCAGGGACCACGACGTCGTCGTGCAGCTCGGTGCCTAACCGTTCGACCTGCTCCCAGCGCACGCGCCGGGTGTTGTCGTCGGCCGACAGTCCTTGCAGCGAATCGACCTGGCGCCGGAACGCGTCCCATCCCGCGTCGACATCGTGCTGCGCCGCATCACCCTCGCCGAGCATCGCGCCGCGATAGCCGGCGTCCATGGCGAGGAGACCGACCAGCGCATCCTGTGCGCCATCGATCACGGCGATCGCGTGCTGCGTGGCGGCGCGGTCGGAGGCGCCGGAGTTGATCGCGCGATCCATATAAACGCCCTGGGCGACGACCATCGCGAACACCGCCGCGAAGGCGACCGTCAGCTTCCAGCGCATGCGCAGATCGTAGAACCAGTTCAAGGTCATGGCCATCGGTCCCGGATGGAGGGGCGGTTTTGCGGTCAGGCGGCGGTCGGCGCGCCGGGTGGACCGGCGGGCGCGACGTCGCCGGCGTCGATGACGCGCGAGATGTCGAGGAGCAGGCGCACGCGCGGGGCCGACTTCGCGATGCCCACGAGGTAGTCGGTCTGGACGCCTGCGCCTAACGGAGGCGGCGGCTCGATGTCGTTGGGCGCGATGTCGGCCACTTCCGATACGCGGTCGACGAGCAAGCCCACGTGCGCGGCGTGCGCGGCGACGACGATGATGCAGCTGGTCGGCCCGGGCTCGACGGCGGGCAGATCGAACTTGCGCCGCAGATCGAGAATCGAAATCACGCGGCCGCGCAGGTTGATCACGCCGCGCACGAAGGGCGGCGTGCGCGGCACGCGCGTGATGGGCAGCACGCCGATGATCTCGTGCACAGCGAGGATCTCCATGCCGTATTCTTCGGCGCCCAGGAAAAACGTGAGATACTTGCCGGCGGACGCGCTCATGCGACGGCCTGCGTGTTCGGGTGCGCGCGCCGGGCGAGATCGAGAATTTGCGGCACGTCGAGGATGAGGCCCACGCGGCCGTCGCCCAGAATCGCGGCGCCGGAGATGCCCGGCACGTCGCCGATGCCGGCCGTCACCGGCTTCGCCACGACCTGCTGCTGGCCGAGGATCGCGTCCACGAGGAGTGCGCACCGCCGTTCGCCGGCACCCACGACCATGAGCAGGGCGGCGGTGGGATCCTCGCTCGCGCCGTGCACATCGAGCAGCCGGTGCAGCCGGACTAACGGAAGCACGTCGTGCCGGAGCCGCACCATCTCGCCGCGTCCGCCGACGGTGAACAGCGCGCCGCGCTCGGGGCGGAAGCTCACGACGACGTTGGTCGTCGGCACGATATAGCGCTCCTCGCCCACGCGCACGAGCATGCCGTCGGTGATGGCGAGCGTGAGCGGCACGCGGAGGGTAATGGTCGTGCCCTGCCCGGGCATCGATTGCACGTCCACGCGGCCGTGCAGCGCCTGGATGTTGCGCCGCACGACATCCATGCCCACGCCGCGTCCCGAGACGTCCGTCACCTGCGGCGCGGTCGAGAGACCGGGCGCGAAGATGAGATCGAGCACGTCCGCATCGCCCAGCACGTCGCCGGGACGGACGAGGCCGCGCGCCTGTGCGCGCTCGAGGATGCGGTCGCGCTGGAGGCCGCGGCCGTCGTCGCCCAGGGCAACCACCACCTGGCCGTTCATCTGCGTGGCACGCAGCGTTAGGCAGCCGGCGGCCGGTTTGCCGTGGGCCCGGCGCTCGTCCGGCGGCTCGATCCCGTGGTCGATCGCGTTGCGCACCATGTGCATGAGCGGATCGGCAACCAGCTCCACCATGTTGCGGTCGAGCTCCGTCATCTCGCCTTCCACCCGGCAGTCCACCTGTTTGCCGGCGCGTTCCGCGAGATCGCGCGCCAGGCGCACGAGCTTGTTGCACGTGCCGCGCAGCGGAACCATGCGCAGCCCCATGCTCATGTCGTGCAGATCGCGCACGAGTTTCCCCGCGTGCGCCACCTTCCGCGCGAGCTCGGGATGGTCGTGTCCCGACGCCGGATCCTGGGCGATCATCCAGTGCGCGACCACCAACTCCCCGACGAGATCCACGAGTGCATCGAGACGGTCGAGGCGCACGCGCGCACTGTGCGTGGCACCGGCGTCGCGGGCCGTCGAAGCAGACGCGCGCCGCGACCCGCCGGGTTCGACGGCCGATGCGCCCGGCTCGGCATCGATGTCCTCGAGCTCGCGGAGCACGTCGAGGAAACCCGGCGGATAGGCGAGCGCCGCGCCGTCGCGCGATGCGTCGAGATTCTTGACCGTGTCGCGCAGCGCGTCGAGCGCGCGGAGCGAGAGCGCGGCGATCCGTCCGGCGAATCCGTCGCGGCTCCGGCGCTCGCCTAACAGCGACTCGCCGTGATGCGCGAGGGCCACCAGCCCATCGAGCTTGAGGAAGCCCGCCGTCCCCTTGATCGAGTGGAACGCGCGCATCACCGTCTGTGCCGCGTCGCCGTTGTCGGGCTCCCGTTCCAGCACGAGCAGCGCCGCCTCCGCGCTCTCGATGTACTCGCGCGCTTCGTCGCAGAAGTCGCCCAGCAGCGACCGGTCGGTGTCGTTAGGCAGCGCGAGCGCCGGCAGCGCCTCGGCGCGCGCGACGACGGACCGCGGCCGCCGGTCGGTGAGCCCGATCAGGTCGGAGGTGCGCGGCTTGAGTGCCGGCGACGCCTCGGGCAGATTGCGCATGATCGCAATGGCTAATCGCTCGGGGCCTTCGATCACCGACAAGCGGTCGGCCGCCTTGGGCGACGCGAGGTACGTGCGCACGGCGTCGAGCAGGGCGCGCGCCGCCTGGTGTAGCGCCCGCTGGCGTTCCCCGCGATCGCGATCCGATCGCAGCGCTTCGGCAACCAGTCGCAGGGACACGCACGCGCGCGACTCGCGAGGCGGCACGTGATCGATGAGCCCCAGCACGTCGGTCCGCAGTGCGCCACGTGTTTCGAGGTCCGAGACGCCCAACCGGCCAATGGCGGCGCTCAGCTTCTCGAAACGGGACAGGATGGCGCGAGGGGTGCGACGAGACGCTGAAGGCACGCGAACGGACCGCGATGACGGGTGGCGACGCACGACGCCCAAGCGGGAGCGGCGCGGCTGATGCATGTCATCGACGCGCGCGAACTAGGGACGCAACCTCGTCCACCGTTGCGCGATTTGGCTGCGGTTCGTCGCTGGGGAGCGCGAACCGTCCTCAACTTGGGAGCCGTGATGTCGAAAACGGTGCTGGTCGTCGAGGACTCGGCGCTGTTTCAGAAAGCGTACGCCGCCGCGCTGTCGACTTACGCACGCGAACCGCTGGAGGTGCTCTACGCCTCGAACGGCGAAGAGGCCCTCGCGCAAGTCGAACAACATCCGACCATCGATCTCATCGTGTTGGACGTGAACATGCCGGTGATGGACGGCCCGGCGTTTCTCGAGCGCCTTCGCCGAGAGTATGCGTCGCTCGAGATTCCGGTGATGTTCTCCAGCACGCGGGCGTACGCGATGCGTGACCAGATCGGCAACTCGTTGGGCGTGGTGGCCTACCTCCAAAAGCCGTTCGCGCCGCGCGAGCTGCACGCGCTCCTCGACAAACTCTGGTCGTGACCGGCGGCTTGGGCGCGCCGCCGGCCAGTATCCGCTAGGCCGCGTAGGCCAGGCTGATCGCCCGGCGCGCGCCGCGCTTGAGCGCGCGGTGAACGACGCGGGCGTACGTCAGAAAATTGAGCCCGGCGACGGGATTTCGAATGAAGAACTCGTGCGGGAGCATGTCGCCCTTCATCCGATTGCAGGGACCGCACGCCACGACGAGGTTGCCCGGCACGTGCGCGCCGCCTCGCGCGAGCGGGTAAACGTGGTCGATGGTGGCGATCGCGAGATCCAGGGCGGTGCCGCAATACACGCAGCGGCGACAGCAATCACGCATCATCGCGCGCTTGAGCGCGCGTTTTTCGTCGTGACGACGGGGATGGAGGGGTTTGCGATGCAGCCCGCGTGTGCAGCGCGGGAGTGGAGGGACGATGCGGTGAAGAGCATGCCGTGACATTGCACCTCGCCGAAAAGCAGCGACGCCCAGCCTCGGGGATCTCCCGAGCTGGGCGTCGCTGGAAAAAGAGACGCGTTCGCACGTCCATTCGATCGTGCATCGCGCTCGACGCTTGATCGATCCGTTGATGTCCTTCGTCGCGGACCGTGGATGCTCATGACCCTCTGATGAGCGTGACGCCATAACCGCGGTGTGCGTCACAGCATTGCACGTCGAATGCCTCCGCGCAAGACCTTTGTTTGTTCGCTCCGTAACGAGTGATGTCCCACCTCCGTGGCCGCGCGATGCGGCCGCCGTTGAGCGAGCGATGACGTCGACCACCGCCGAACCCGCCATTCTGCTGCCGGACAAGCCGACCTGGCTGACGGACGAAACGATCCGCCGGCTGGTGGTCGTGTTTGCCGCGCTGGCGATCCCAGTCGGCTTCGCGTTCCACCAGTACGCGCGGCCGTTCCCGTGGCTGGGCGCCGTGCTGCTCTTCTTCGTGGCCATTGCGACCCGGGCGTTCGGGATTCCGCTTCCCGGCAAGGGGTTCGCCAGCTTCGCGGTGGGCGCGGGCATCGCGGCGGTCGTGGCGCTCGGTTGGGCGGCCGGCGCGCTCGCGGCCGGCTTAGGGATCCTGCTCGGCGACGTCGCGGTGCGACGCCTGCCGCTCCGCAACGCGGTGGGCAACGCGGCCCACTTCTGCACGGCCTGCAGCCTGGCGGGCATGGCGTACTATTGGCTGGCTAACGGCCAGTTGGGCGCGAGCATGTTCGCGTCGTCCAACTCGTGGCGGCTGGCGATGCTCATCTGCCTGTTCATCGCCATCCTCAACGCGACGTTCTACCTGCAGCTTCGGTTGTCGCCGGCCATCGCCTGGGTGGACGCGCGTCTCACCGCGCGATGGGAGAGCACGGTTTCCGTGCTGGCGACGCTGCTCGCGCTCACCGCGATGCGATTGGCCTACAGCAAAGCCGACTCGCGGTGGTACTTCGTCGAAGGCGCAATTTTGATCGGCGTGGCCGCCCTCACGCACTGGCTGGTCAAGAAGGGTGCGTTAGGCGAAAGCCTGCAGATGGTGCAGCGGCTGTCGCGCGTGATGAGCGCGAGGCCCGAATTGCACCGGGCGATGAGCGACATCGAACAGTTGACGCGCTCACTCGTGCCCTGGGAGGAGATGGGCATCGCGCGCTACGACGACGCGACGCGCGAGTTCGTCGTGCTCACGGACACCGGGCACGGGCTCACCGGCGGCATGCGAGTCCCCGCCGACCGCGGCATGCCCGGTCTGGCGCTCGAGCGTGGGCGCGCCGTGACGCGCCGTGATGCCGGCGCCGATGTGAACGCGATCACGCGGCACGCGGGCTCCGAGATCGTCGTCCCGCTCAAGTACGGCGACCGGCTCGTCGGGCTGTGGACAGTTAGGCACTCGCGCACCGACATGTACCGCGACTACGATGCCCAGCTGCTCGACGGCGTCGCCCCGCAGCTCGCGCTCTCGCTGTCGCTCGACTCGCTCATCCAGCCCGTGCTCGATGCCTCCGAGCACATGACGCAGCACGTCGAGGCGATCACCGCGACCACCCAGCAGCTGCACGCGTCGTCCCAGGAAAGCGCCAATACGGCGCGCGTGCTCGCATCCACCGTGCGTGCTCTCTCGGACACTCTCTCCAAGGGAGCCGACGAAGCGCGCGCCGCTCAGGAGGTGGCCGAGAGCACGGTGTCCGAGGGACGCGGCACACAGGTGACGGGCGAGCAGATGCTGCGCGACGCGCGCATCGTCCGCGGCGCCACCGAGCAGGCATCGTCGCAGCTCACGGCCGCCGCCGCAATCGTCCAGGAAGGCGCGCAGGAAGTGTCACGTCTCCAAGACGTGTCGAGCGCCGTCCAAAAATTCGGCCAGACCATCACCTCGCTCGCGGACCAAACCGGATTGCTCGCACTCAACGCCGCCGTCGAAGCCGCCCGCGCAGGCACGCACGGACGCGGATTCGCGGTCGTCGCGCAGGAAATCCGCGCGCTCGCCGATCGCAGCGCGAGCGAAGCGGAGGCAATGGACCGGGCGGTGCGCGACATTCGCGCGGCGCTCGAGCGGGCGGTGACGCTGATGCAGCGCACCCGGGAGGAAGTGCTTGGCGTCGCACAAGCGAGCAACGGCTGGGTGGACGAGCTCGACCGGATCGTCGCTGCGTCGGAGACGGTGGCGTCGGCGGGCTATCGCATCGTGGATGCCGCGCGCGAAAATGCGCAACGGTCGGACATCATGGCGCTCGCGCTCGCCGGCGCCCAGCAGGATGCATCACACGCCGCCACCGAGACCGACGTCGTCGCCGGGTCGAGCACGCAGCAGGAGAGCGCGATCGAAGCGCTCAACGACGCCGCCACACAGCTCAGCATTACGGCGCACGAGCTGGCCGCCGCGGTCACCGCGGTGCGAAAGGCCGACTAGTGAGGTGCGTCAGAGATTGTGATAGCGGTAATGGGGGAATGGGGAAGCGCTCGCTGGCGCTCGCTTGGGGAAGCGCTGCGCTGAGGGAAGCGGCGGCGACGCCGCCTGAGGGGTGGAAGGACATCAGTTGTCCCTGGGTGGAGAGTCTCGA
>DASYXE010000086.1:0-3432 GCA_035935375.1 Gemmatimonadaceae bacterium
GACGCCGCTCGACACCGCGGCCGCGGGCCCCGCTCCCGCGCTCGACCTCGACACCGCTGCGATTGCCAACGCACTCGGCTACCACGGCCACGCGAGTGGGGGCGTCTACCAAGTGGGCGTTCCGCGCGCTGGGCGCATCATGCAGGGCAGCGAGGAGGTGCCACCGTCGATGGGCACCGCCACCTCGATCAATTTTCAACCGACCGGCGGCGGCAAGGCCGCGATCACCGGCGACTTCGTGCTCACGGGCAACGAGGTGAATCCGGTGATCCGAGTCCTTCGCGACAGCGGTATCGAGATCACCGCGCTCCACAGCCACATGATCGGGGACACGCCGCACCTGTACTTCATGCATTATTGGGCCAATGACGATGCCATCAAGCTCGCCCGCGCGTTGGGCGCCGCGCTCGCGAAGACCCAATCGGTGAGGCCTAACGGTAAGTCGTGACGACACGGAGGTGCGCGGCGTCGATCGCGCCGGTTACCGTTCCCGTCATCGCACGGTGCCTGTGGCTCACGATCGCAGCGATGAGCATCGGCCGGCCGATGCGCGCGCAGGACTCGGCGGCGGCGCGAGACGCGCGACCCGACAACTCGATCACCGCGCGGGCGATCGCGACGGCTCCGCCGATGGACGGTCGCATGGATTCGGCCACGTGGAGTGGCGCGGACTCGATCACGACCTTTCGCCAACAGGATCCCTCCGAAGGCGCGCCCGCGAGCGAACGGACCGTCGTCAAAGTTCTTCACGATCGGGACGCGCTCTACGTGGCCGTGCGCGCGTGGGATCGCGAGGCAAGCCGCATCAGGGCGACGCAACTGCGGCGCGATGCCGATCTCACATCCGACGACAACGTGGTCATCCTGATCGACAGCTTTCACGATCGGCGAAGCGCGTACTTGTTCCAAACGAACGCGAACGGGGCGCGTTGGGACGCGCAGATCACGACGCAGGAGACCAACGCGGATTGGAACGGGATCTGGTACGTGGCGACGAGCCGCGATGCCGCGGGGTGGACGGCGATCTTTCGCATTCCGTTTCGGACGCTGCGGTTCACGTCCGGCGCCGGCACGGCGTTCGGGTTCAACGTCAAGCGTTTTATCCGGCGCAAGAACGAAGCGGATCTGTGGCGCGGATGGCGCCGCACGGAAGGCATCGACCAACTCGGCACCGAGGGCGAGGTCAACGGGTTAGGCGGCGTGAGTCGAGCGCGTGATATCGAGGTCAGGCCGTACGTCTTGGTGGACGCTCACCAGGCGGCGCACGACTCGGTACTGCACGAGACGGGTGGTGCCGGCGTCGCGGGGAAAGTCGGGGCGGATGCGAAGGTCGCCGTGTCCCCCACCCTGACCGCGGATCTCACGGTGAACACCGACTTCGCGCAGGTCGAAGTCGACAGCCAGGTGATCAACCTGACGCGCTTCCCGACCTTCTTCCCGGAGAAGCGCGAGTTTTTTCTCGAGTCCAGTGGCATCTTCGAGTTCGGGTTCAACCAGAAGGCGCTGCTGTTCTACTCGCGGAGCATCGGCCTAACCGACAGTGGTGCCGTCGTGCCGATCGTCGCCGGCGCGCGCCTGTACGGCAGAGCCGGGCCGTGGAGCATCGGATTGATCGATGCGCGCACCGGCAGTGGTGAGAACGACAACGATGCCGTCGTGCGCATCAAGCACGATCTGTTCGATCGCTCCTACGTCGGCGCGATGGCCACGATGCGAACCGGACCGGAGCTGCACGGAACCGAGCTCGCGGGGGGCATCGACGCCGATTTCCCGCTCCTCATCGGCACGCAGAACATCGAGCCGACGGTGTGGATCGCCGGGACGCGAACGCCCGACGCGCCGGGGACGCGCGTCGCCTGGCGCGCCGCGACGGATTTTCCTAACGATCTGTTCGACAACTTCGTCGCGTTGGCACGGTACGACGCCGGTTTCGCCCCGACGCTCGGCTTCGTGAGCCGCACGGGCGCCTGGGAGACCTACGGCCACATCGACTTCATGCCGCGCCCGCACGCGCTCGGCGTGCGACAGCTCGAGTTCGAGCTGCCGTCGTGGGACATCTACGCCAACCAAAACGGATCGCTCGCGCAGGCGCGAGACTGGCAGAACGCGGTCATCGAGTGGCACCCGCTCGGCGCGATGTTCGAGAGCGGCGATGACGTGCACGTGATGATCATTCGCGACTTCGACGCGCCGGTCGACACGTTTGCGATTGCGCGGGGGGTCGCGATTCCGCCGGGCCGATATTGGTGGACCCAGGCCGGCGCGCAATTTCAGTCCTCGCTCGGTCGGCCGATCAGCGCATCGGCCTTGTTCTCGACGGGGACGTTCTACAGCGGGCACTCCACCGAGACCGACGGCGGCCTAACGTGGCGATCGGGCGGTCATCTCATCGCCGGCGCCAGTCTGTCGCGGACCGCGGTTACCCTTCCGGCCGGCCGCTTCGTGGCCGTTCAGTCCGCGGGGCGCCTCGAGTACGCGGTCACGACCAGCATGGACGTGCTCGCGTTCGCGCAATATGAAAACACGCTCCGCCGGACCGACTTCGATGTGCGCTTCCATTGGACACCGGTTATTGGCGATGACTTGTACGTCGTGTGGAATTCCGGCTATACCAACGATCCGTTGTCGCGGTTTCGGTTTCCAGACAGCCAGGCCTTCGCGCGGCCGCTCACGGCGACGTTCACGGTCAAGTACGTCCATCGCATCGCGCCGTGATTTCACGGCTCGAGCCGCACCGAGCCCTCGGTACCGACCACGCCGCCGTCCGGCAACGACGCCTCGGATGCGCGCAGCGCATCGTACGTCCGCATCGCGATCACCATGCCTAACACGGGCGCGGCCCAGTACAGCCAGTGCGCGCTCCAGACTCCGCCGACCAACGCCGGCCCCAGGCTTCGCGCCGGATTGAAGCTGCCGCCCGTCAGCGGTCCGGTGACCAGAGCGCCCGCGAACACCGTGGCACCAATGGCGAACGGTGCGACCGCGGGTGGTGTCCGCGCGTCCGTGGCGACGCCCATGATGACGAGACCGAGAATGGCGGTGTAGCCTCCTTCCACGGCGAACGCTCGCGCCGTCGACACGACCGGCACCGTCGCACCGAAATTGCCGACGGGGCCGAGGATCCAGACCAGCACAGCGGATGCCGCAACGGCGCCCAGACACTGGGCGGCGATGTAGGGCCCGACATCGCGCGTCGGGAAGCGGCGGACGGACCAGAATCCGATCGTGACGGCAGGATTGATGTGCGCGCCGGAGACGTGCCCGAAGCAGGCAACGCAGAGCGTGACGATGACGCCGAACGCGAGTGAGATTCCGGTCTGGCCAAATGCATGCGTCGACGCTGCAACCATTACCGCGCCAGGGCCAACCGCAACGAGCATGAACGTACCGAGAAATTCAGCCACGTACCGCCTGAACGCGCTCGTCATGTGG
>DASYXE010000087.1:0-2612 GCA_035935375.1 Gemmatimonadaceae bacterium
TGAGGGGCGGAACACCATCAATGGTCTGCACGACGTGAGTGCCATGCGCGAGCCTCGGCGATTCGAGACTCTCCACCCAGGGACAACTGATGTCCTTCCACCCCTCAGGCGGCGTCGCCGCCGCTTTCCCTCAGCGCAGCGCTTCCCCAAGCGAGCACCAGCGAGCGCTTCCCCATTCCCTATAGACCAGCCACCTTTTCGCAGTCTTCCGTGTCCCATTGAGCATCCAACACCGAGCGCACTCTATGACGTGGTTTCTGCGCGACCTACGGTTCGGCGCGCGCGCGTACCTGCGGCGACCGGTCTTCACGCTGATCGTCGTCGCGACCATCGCGCTCGGCGTGGGGGCGAACGCGGCAATTTTCAGCGTCGTGAGCGGGATATTGCTGCGCCCGCTGCCGTATCCGCACGCGCAGCAACTCTTCTCGTTCGGGCATGAGCCGCCGGAGTGGCTGACGTCGGAACCCGACTATCTGGACTACCGGCGCGAGATGCAGTCGCTCGACGGATTGTCCGCGTACACGCGGTCGGAGGCCACGCTGACCAACGGAGACACCCCGCAGCGGGTCCGGCTGGTCCGGGCGAGCGACGGGTTCTTTCGCGTGTTAGGCGTGCACGCCGGGCTCGGCCGCACGTTCCAGGCGGACGAGCATGTGCCGCGGCCGGCGCAGGTCGCGGTGTTGAGCGATGCGCTGTGGCGCCGGAGCTTCGGCGCCGATCGCTCCGTCATCGGCCGGACGATTCGCGTGGACGGGGTCGCTCGCGTCGTCGTGGGTGTGATGCCCGCCCATTTCGACTATCCCGAAGCGCGCACCGACCTGTGGCTGCCGCTGCCTAACTTCAACCCGGACAGCCTGGGCGACCGCAGCAACTACTATCTGTTCATGGTCGGGCGGCTCAAACCCGGCGTCACGCTGGCGCACGCGCGTGTGGAAGCAGCGGCGATCGCGCAGCGCATCATGCGCGACAATCCGCAGAACTTCGATCCGTCACGTCCGCTCGTGCCGCACCTCTCGGCGGTGTCCGATGATCTCGTGGGCAAGACCCGGCCCTATCTGTTCGCGCTGCTGGGCGCGGTGAGTTTCGTCCTGATGATCGCGTGCGCCAACGTCGTCAATTTGCTGCTGGTGCGCGGCGAAGGACGGCAGAAGGAAATGGCGCTGCGGAGCGCGATCGGCGCGTCGCGGGCGCGCCTTACCTGGCAACTGCTCGCCGAGAGCAGCCTCGTGGCGGCGGGCGGCGCTGCGTTAGGACTGGCGCTCGCGTGGGGCGGCGGCCGGGGACTCCGTGCGCTCGCGCCGTCGTCGATCCCGCGACTCGATGCGATCGGCGTCGACTGGCGGGTCGTGACGTTCACCGCGTTCGTGGCGTGTGTCACGGCGCTCCTCACGGGCGTGCTCCCCGCCGTGCGCGCGTCGCGAGTGCGGGCCGGCGAGGCGCTCAAGGATGCCGGACGCGTCGTGGGCACCCACGGCGGGGGCCGTTCCGTTAGGCGCGCGCTCGTGATGGCCGAGGTGGCCCTGGCCGTCGTGGCCGTGGGCGGCGCGGGCATGCTGCTCCGCAGCTTGTGGAACCTCCAGTCGCACGAGCTCGGGTTCGAGCCGCACAATGTATTGACGGCCGGCGTGTCGATCCTGCGCACCGACTACGACGACGCGCATGCGGCCGTGTTCTTCGACCAACTGGTGACGCGCATTCGGGCCGTTCCCGGCGTCCGCGACGTCGGCGCGGTTGGATGGCTGCCGATCGTGGATGCAGGGGGTCTCTGGGGCTATCGGGCGGAAGGCGTGGACTACACGACCTCGCGCTGGCCCGATGCCGTGCCGCAGCAGATCACGCCGGGTGCATTGTCGGCGATGGGCATTCCATTGCTGGCCGGGCGCTCCTTTACCGACGCCGACCGCCCCGGCTCGCCGCTGGTCGCGATCGTGAGCCACAAATTCGCCGACGTGAGTTGGCCGGGTCAAGATCCGTTAGGCAAGCGCTTCCGCCTCGGCGGCGACTCGCCGTTCATGACGGTGGTGGGTGTGGCCGGCGATTTCCGCTCGCGCGGCTTCGACGACACGCCCGAGCCGACGATGTACTTTCCGTATGCGCAGAGCGGGATCAGCGCCTACGGCGAGCCCCGGCAGATGAAGCTCGTGGTCCGTGTCGAGAACGACCCAGGCGCCAAGGCGGCGGCCGTGCGCGCCATCCTGCGCTCGCTCGACCCAGGCGCACCGCTGTCCGACGTGCGCACGTTCGACGACGTGGTCGGGACGTCGGTATCGAACCGGCGCTTCACGACCGCGCTGCTTGCCGGTTTCGCGCTGCTCGCGTTAGCACTCGCCGGCATCGGCACCTACGGCGTCGTGTCCTACGGCGTCGAGCAGCGCGGTTTCGAGATCGGTGTGCGCAAGGCCCTCGGCGCAGGCGACCAAGCGGTGATGGTCCTCATCATGTCGGAAGCAATGCGCGTGGCGCTCCTTGGCATCGCGGTTGGCCTCGTCGCGACGGCCGGCGTGGGGCGCGCGCTCCGCTCGATGCTGGTCGACCTTCCGGCTGTCGATCCCGTGACGCTCGCGGGGACGGCGGTTCTGCTCGCGTTGGTCGCGGCGCTCGCCGCGATGCTC
>DASYXE010000088.1:0-1971 GCA_035935375.1 Gemmatimonadaceae bacterium
CGCCCACCTGACTCATGAGCACAGACTGAAACTCCGCCTGCGCATTCGCCCTTCGCGTGACGTCGAGCGCGGCGTCGCGCTCTTGCTGCGCGTCGCGCATCTTCGACACCGAGAAGGCGGTCGCCGCAACCAGTATCGCAATCACCGCCGCACCGGTGGCCACGGCGGCGCGATGGCGTCGCACGAACATCCGAGCGCGATACGCGATCGAGTCGCGTCGAGCACTGACGGGCTCGTGGCGCAACACGCGCGCGAGATCCTGGCCGAGCGCCGCGACGGTCTGATAGCGCTCGCGAGCGTCTTTGCGCAGGGCTTTGGCGAGAACGGTGTCGAGGTCGCCCACGCCGAGCCGCGCCGGCTCGACCTCGAACAGCGCGCGCAACTCGTCGACCGGCGATGCGCAGCCCTCGGCTGTGGGATGCTTGCCCGCGACGAGCACGTAGAGGAGTACGCCTAACGCATAGACATCCGTGGCCGTCGTGATCGTGCCGTCCCGCACCTGCTCCGGCGCGGCGTAGTCGGGCGTGAACGCCCGGCTGCCCTCGGCGGTGAGCGCGGTGTGACGGCCGGTGGCGTCGTCGTCGAGCAGCTTGGCGATCCCGAAGTCGAGGAGCTTCACCGCGCCATCGCGCGTGACCAGGATGTTCGACGGCTTGAGGTCGCGGTGCACGATCAGATTCGCGTGCGCATGCCCAACGGCAGCGATCACGTCGAGCACGAGCCGGATGCGTGCGTCCACGCCGATCCCCCGCTCCCGCGCGTAAACATCGATCGGCTGGCCATCGACGTACTCGAGTACCAGGTACGGCTGGCCGTTCGGACCCACGCCCGCGTCCAGGAGCCGCGCGATACCGGGGTGCGTTAGGCGGGCGAGCACCGACCCTTCGCGGCGGAAACGGCCCTGACCCGACGCACTCAACCGAGCCAGGTTGAGGAGCTTGACTGCCGCGCGTCCCTCGAACCGGCCATCGGTGCGACGAGCGAGCCACACCGTGCCCATGCCGCCTTGGCCGATCGGCTCGACCAGCGTGTACGCGCCAAGCTCGAGACCTTCGAGCGACACCGCGACGGGTTCGCCCATGAACCCGGTGCGATCGGCGTCGGCGTCTCCCGACAATAGCGACGTCAACTCGATCGCCATTTCCGGCGAGCTGATGCTCAGTTCGGTCAGCCACTTGTCGCGCTCCGAGTCCGGCAAGTCGAGCGCGTGGTCGAGTAACGGCTCGATCATTTTCCATCGCTCGCGGTCCATGGCGGACATCCCGGCAGCTCGTGCGTTGGGGCCGGATGCAGCTTAGGGAAGTCGGTGTTATTCTGCCAGACGGCGGCGCGGGCGCCGTGCGCCTCGCCAGTTGTCTATCGCGCGCAATGTCGCCATGTTACGGGTGCATCTAGCTGCTGCCACGAAATGTTGCTCCCTCCGCCGGTCCCCATTCGCACCCAATAGACTCTCACGCTGCTCAGCGCGCGCGTCGCACGCTCGTGCCCCGGCGCGTTGTTCGCTCGTCAAGCTGGATGAGCGGAGCCAATGCAGGCTCCAACTTCCCGGCCCCCGATTCGGTACCCGATCGCGATGAAGCGTACGGACCTCATTCCAGTCGTCATTCTGCTCCCGTTGCTCGGTTTCGTGGCTGCGCAGGTCACGGAGACGACGCATCCCGCACCCGAGTCGCGCGTGAGTGCTGTTCCAGTCGAAGCGCACGCTGAAGCTGGCCGGTTGGGCATCGCTCGCCACATGGCCGAAGCGGCGCACCTCGCTCCGGCGCCCATCCCGGCGGCGGCGACAGATGCGACGCATGACCTTGGCGATGTTCGCCAGCGGTTAGCACTGGGTTCGGCCGGCACGTATATCGACGAAATCCTGGTGGAGCGCGATTCGGCGCTGGCGCGGTGGCCCGATCGTACGTCGCAACCGATCAAGGTGTGGATCGGCAGCGGCGCCGGCATCAAAGGCTGGAGCGACACGTTCCC
>DASYXE010000089.1:0-7708 GCA_035935375.1 Gemmatimonadaceae bacterium
GTGATCTCGAACGGGAAGCGAGACGAGCCGACACCTGCATTCTGGGCGTACATGTGGGGACCAGCGCCGGAGCGCGACGCGGCGGGCAAGGCACCGCGGGCAGCCTGAGGAGTCGGGGCTCGCTCGATAAGTCGACGCAGCTGCGGTGCTACGAAAAAGAAGGCCGGCGGTTCACGCCGGCCTCTTTTGTTGTTCTCAACTGCTACGACTAACTGGCTACTTCCGCTTCTTCGCGGCCTTCCGAGCGGTCTTCCTCCGACCGCCCTTGCGAGCGGACTTCTTTCTGGCGCCTTTCTTCCGCGTTGCCATGGGTTCATCTCCACTCAAGGAGTTTGGTGCCGACCGATCCCCCGGTGGACCGGCGGCGATGTGGGCAAGTACCAGGGGCACCTGCCGCACGCTCGAACGACCTCGATGACGAGGTCGATGCATTCGACATCTTCCGACGCGTCAGCACGAAGCGCGAACGTTCATCGACTGCAATGCTGCGGGCAGCTCGCGCACCGCGCGACGTCGCGTTAGGAGTGCACGGTGTCCATCGACGACCGTCGCGTCTGCGATGTTACCGATACACGACGGCGCGCACGACGCGTGCATTCCGCGATGTGCCGCGAACGCGGACGCACGCGATGCAAGCACGCCGCGCCGACGGACGCCGGCGCGGCGATGATGGACGGTGAGGCGGGAAGAACGTGTTGAGTGAGACGGGGACCGCGTCGGTGCGCCACTCGCGGAGAGGTTGGCGACCGGCTGCTGTGATGTGTGACTGCGGAATCGAAGTATTATTCGCGCCACTCACGAACCTCGACAGAGATTGCTGCGTGCGGCCCGCGGCCCTTGCGCGAATATAGGAGCGATGAAAAACACACGCAATAGCGCAGTTGCAAGTCGTCGCACGATTCGCGCGTCACGCGCGGTTGGTCAAACACGATGACGGATGTACGTGTCGTCGTGATCGGCGGCGGATTCGCCGGCGTCGCAGCAGCCGTGTCGCTGCGCGCGCGCGGTGTGCGCGTCACGCTCATCGAAGCGCGTCCAACGCTCGGCGGCCGCGCGCGCAGCGATGTGTTGGACGGTGTAACGATCGACACCGGCGCGCAGCTCATCACCGGTGGATTCACACGCACCGTTCGCTTGCTCGGCGCGCAGCTCGAGACCAGCACCGCGCACGACGTCGTCGTGCGCGGCGGCGAGCGGCTTCCGCTTCGCTTCGGATCGCTGCGCAGCTTGCTCTCGTTCAGCGGACTGAGCGCGCTCGACAAAGTGCGATTGGCCACATATCTGCTGCCCTTGCTCGCGCGCCATCACGATGCGCTCGACGCGTCGGGCACGCGGACCCCCGCATCGTTGGACACGGAGAGCGTGCGCGCATTCGTCGAACGTCGCGTCGGACCGACCGCCGCCGACACGCTCGCCGAACCGCCGTGCAACGGGTTCTACAACCTGGCGGCGTCGGACGTATCTCTGGCGTTCTACCTCACGCTCGGGCGATACGGCAGTGAAGGCGACACACTCGCACCCGTGAGCGGGTGGTCCGCCGCGTTGGGCAGCGCACTCGGCGACGTCGACGTCGTGCGCGAGGCACGCGCGACCACAGTCGACATCGAGCGTGATAGCGCGGGACGCGCGACCCGCGTGTCCGTGGGCGATGCGTCGGGGCGCACGTGGGAGGCCCGCGCGGTTGTGATCGCGACGGATCCGCGCGCGGCGCACGCGCTGCTCGCACCGCATCTCTCTCCCGATGACGCGCTCGCTCGCTGGCTCGCGGCGATTCCGATGCGCGACACGCTCACGCTCGCGCTGGCGCTCGACTGCGCGCCGCCGCACGACGCGTTCGGCGTCTTTCAGGACGTACACACCGCGCGCATGGTGAGTGCGTGCGTCGTGCACGGCGCGAAGCACGCGACGCCGGTCGATCGAGATGCCGTGCTTGCGTGGCCGACGCCGGCGTCACTCGAAACGCTACGCGCGCTGTCACCGGAATCGATCGCCACGAAGGTGCTGCCCGAAGTCGAGGCGCTCGTGCCCCAGGTTCGCGGCCACATCACACGTGCGCGCGTGTATCGATTCGAGCCCGGGTCGCCCATCCCGTATATCGGATTCGTGCGCGATCGCGCGAACGGCACCGCATTGGCCGATTCGATCGCATTGCCCGTTGCGCTCGCGGGCGACTACCTGACGACACCGCTCATCGAAGGCGCTGTCGCGAGCGGCGAACACGCAGCCGTGCGCATCGCGAGAGTTCTTGGTCTGGACTGACGGCGGTTTCGTCGCGCACGATTCTGTAGTATTAGACAGCAGCACACCGCGCGCAGGAGGGATCGAGTGGATCTCGGGTTGGAGGGAAGAGTCGCGCTTGTCACGGGCGCATCGAGCGGGCTCGGCCGCGCCGTCGCGCGAGAGTTGGCGATCGAAGGCGCATCCGTTGGCATCGTTGGGCGGCACAGCGAGACGTTGATGCGTGCCGCGAGCGAAATCGCTGCCGAGTCGCGTCGGCGCGTGCTGCCGCTGACTGCGGACGTCACCGATGGACCGGCAACCATCGCGGCAGTGAAAGAAGCCAAGGCGACGCTCGGCCCAATCGACATTCTCGTTGCAAATGCGGGCGGACCTCCCGCCACCGACATCGAAGACACAACCGAAGAACAGTATCGCGCGGCGATCGAGCTCAACTTGTTCGCGTCGATCCGCCTTACGTATCAGGTCGTGGCCGGCATGCGACGCCGTCAGTGGGGTCGCATCATCTATCTGACGTCCACCGCGGCGAAGCAGCCGATTCCATCGTTGGTCCTGTCGAACACCGCGCGAGCGGGACTGGCGGGGTTCGCCAAGACGTTGGCCACCGATTGCGCGAAGGACAACGTGTTGGTGAACACGATTCTCACCGGGCACTTCGACACGGATCGCGCGATGTCGTTGGCCGCGGGTCGCGCGCGTCGCGAAGAGCGCTCGCTCGACGAAGTGCTCGCCGACCGACGCCGTGCGATTCCAATCGGACGCTCGGGACATCCGGGTGAGCTTGCATGCGTAGTCGCGTTTCTCGCGTCGGAGCGGGCGAGCTTCGTGACGGGAACGGCGATCGCCGTCGATGGCGGGCAGATCGGCACGGTTTTCTGAGCGTCGCCTGCGCCGCATTGCCGACGTTCCCCTGGCGTCGTCTGCGGTGCAGCGACAGCTTTCCGGCGCGGCGAGGGACGCCGTGTGCCGTGTGAACACGCACCCTGACCATCGATTGGAGTCATCGATCGCGTGAAAGCGCTCGTCAAAGAGACTGCAGCCCCTGGATTCAAGCTGAAGGATGTGCCCGTGCCGTCGATTCGCGACGACGAAGTGTTGATTCGCGTGCGTCGCGCGGGCGTGTGCGGCACCGACGTACACATCTACGAATGGGACGATTGGGCGCGCGGGCGCTGTCATCCACCGTTCGTGGTCGGACACGAATTCGCCGGCGACGTGTCACAGGTCGGTTCGTTGGTCACCGACGTTCACATCGGCGATCGCGTGACGGCCGAGGGACACATCGTGGATGGACGATGTCTGCTGTGCCGAACCGGCAACGCGCATGCGTGTCCCTACACGAAGGTGATCGGCGTCGACCGCGACGGGTGCTTCGCCGAATACATCGCGATGCCCGCGACCAACGTGTGGCATCTCGACGACGACATCTCGTTCGATCTGGGCGGAATCCACGACCCGATGGGCAACGCCTTTCACACCGCACTCACCGCCGAGATTCCTGGTGCGACCGTGCTCATCACCGGATGTGGACCGATCGGCATCTTCGCGGTCGGCATCTGTCGCGCGGCTGGTGCATCGCGGATCATCGCATCCGATGTGAACGAGACGCGACTCGCGTTAGCCAAGCGCATGGGCGCGGACGACGTGGTGCATCCGAACGAGCTCGAACGCATCGTGAAGCGGCACACCGATGGGTTGGGCGTGGACGTGGTGCTCGAGATGTCGGGTGTGCCGTCGGCGATTCATCAAGCGTTCGCGCTCGTGCGCCCTGCAGGCCGCGTGCAGATGCTGGGTGTGCCCGCCAAGCCGATGCAGTTCGATTTTGCGACCGAGATGATCTTCAAGGGCGTGACGGTCTATGGCGTGACGGGCCGGCGCATGTACGAGACCTGGATTCAGATGACGCGCTTTCTGCGCTCGCACGAGTTCGATCCCACGCCGGTGATCACGCACCGCTTCCCGCTCGAGTGCGCCGACGAGGCCATCCACGCCATCAAGAGCGGCGAGGCCGGCAAGGTCATCTTCGAGATAGCCTAACGGCGCGCCCTTCCTTTTTCCGATCCTGCCGTGAATCCGAAATTTGCCACGCAACTGAACAGCGCCCTCGATGCGTTCAAGCGCGACGGGGTCTACAAGCGGCTCAACTACCTCGAGTCGCCGCAGGCCGCGCACGTCCGCATGGAGGGACGCGGCGACGTGCTCATCCTCTCGTCCAACAATTACCTGGGGCTGTCGGCGGAGCCGGCGGTGGTCGCGGGCGGCAAGGACGCGCTCGACAGATTCGGCGCGGGCACCGGCAGCGTGCGGTTCATCTGCGGTACGTTTACCGTGCACCGCGATCTGGAGCGCGCCCTGGCGCGTTTCGTCGGCACGGAGTCCTCGCTCACCTACGTGTCGGCGTGGAACGCGAATGAGGGCTTCACCGCCACCGTGGTGGAGGAGGGCGACTTCGTGATCTCCGACGCGCTCAACCACGCGTCGATCATCGACTCGGTCCGGTTGGCGAAAGCGATCACGAAGTGCACGACGGCCGTGTACAAGCACTCGGACATGGGCGATCTCGAGGCGAAGCTCGCCGGAGCGGGAAGCGCGCGCCGCCGCATCGTCTGGACCGATGGCGTGTTCTCGATGGAAGGCGACATCGCGAAGCTGCCCGACATTCTCGAGCTCGCGCGCAAGCACGATGCGATCGTGGTCATGGACGACTCGCACGGCACCGGCGTGTTGGGCATGCGCGGGCGCGGCACGGCGGAGTATCACGGTGTGTTGGGCGACGTCGACGTGATCACGTCGACGCTCGGGAAGGCGGTGGGCGGCGCGGCGGGCGGATTCACCGCCGGACCGGCGGCGCTCACGGACTATCTCACACAGCGCTCGCGTCCGCAGCTCTTCTCCAATGCGCTGCCGCCGACCGTGGCGGGAAGCGCGTTGGCCGCGGTCACGTTCATCGAGCAGCACCCCGAGCGCGTCGAGCGGCTGCGGGAGAACACCGCGTATTTTCGCGAGGCCATCACCGAAGCGGGATTCAAGCCGATTCCGGGCGAGACGCCGATCGTGCCGATCATCGTCGGCGAGACGGCGTTGGCCATCAAGATGAGCGAGATGATGCTGGATGAAGGAATCTTCGTGACCGGCTTCGGCTATCCGGTGGTCCCGCAAGGTCACGCGCGCATCCGGTGCCAGCTGTCGGCGGCGCACACGCGCGACGACCTCGATACCGCCGTCCGCGCCTTCCAGCGCGTCGGCAGGACGCTGGGACTCGTCTAACTCAGTTAGAGAGTGACGAGGGTGAGGTGGACGATGACGCGCTTCCAGCTGGCGACGTCGTCCGTCTCGACGCGTTGGACGCGCGCCTGACACCGGCCGCCCTCGAGCATCCACGGCACGAGCCACCCCGACACCGCAAACGGCAGGTGCCCAACCACGTCGCCGCCGGCGGCGTGCACCCACACGGCCGGGTTATCGGTGCCGGGTGGGTCGGGCACGAGGATGAGGGCATCCCCGGCATGGAGGCGGTGGACGGCTTCCATCCGTCGTCCGAATACCGTGCCGTAGACCGCGCTGTGGAACTGCTCGACGGGCGGGCGCGTGGCGGTGGCGTGCTCTCTCATGCTCTCACTCTCGGTGGGGGCGCCGCCCGGATGGACGTCGTTCGCCAAGGTGGCGGACAGGACGCCCGTGGTCAAGCAGATCGGTCCGCTTGGGTGTGATGTCAGGATGACGGACTCCGCCGGTCCGCGTGACCACTCTGCTTCACCCTCGTCTCTGACATGAGCTTAGGCGCTATAACCGCTCACAACAGCACGCTGCCGCACGCACATCCCCCAGTCCCTCGCGGTCAATACTCTGCCCTCTCATTTTCCACACATGAGGAGTTTCACCATGCGCACGGTCCGGTGGATGACTTCCGGGCTCGCCCTCGCGGCGCTGCTACCGGCGGTCGGTGCGGCCCAGTCGAACCGACCCTTCCAGGACTCGTGGTTCTGGGGAGCGAAGGCCGGCGTCATGTCGTTCTCGACGTCGACGGTCTCGAACCACATTGCGCCGTCGATCGGATTCGACATGATCGTCACGCGCAGCAAGGGTGGACTCTACATCTCCGGCGAGCAGGACTTCTTCAATACGACATCGTCTGTGATGGACAACCAGGGGAACAGCTACCGCGTCGCGATGAAGGACATGCGCCGGTACAGCGCGGCGGCGCTGGCGTTTCCGGTCCAGTGGGGTGCGCTGCGGCCCTACGGCGGCGTCGGGTTCTCCTTGAACCTGATCCAGCAAGTTGGGCAAATCGACCAGCCCGCGGACCCGCTGCTCGAGCCGCAGATCCAGGATCAGCTGCAGAACAACCGCGACCGCATTTCATTCATGGCGCTCGCCGGGATGCAGGCGTCGTATCGCCGCTTCTCGCTGTTCGGCCAGGTGACCTACATGCCGTCGGCGGCGAACTTCCTGATGAACGGCCGGTCGACGTACATGCTCGAGGGCGGGATCCGGTACAACGTCGGTTCGTCGATCGATCGACCCGAGTAGCGCGAGTCGCGAACCACTCGGAAACACCAAGGAGCCGCGTGAGACGCGGCTCTTTTTTTGTCTACCGACTGGAGCGGTAATGGGGGAATGGGGAAGCGCTCGCTGCGCTCGCTTGGGGAAGCGCTAACGCTGAGGGAAGCGGCGGCGACGCCGCCTGAGGGGTGGAACAACATCAATGGTCTGCGCGACGGGAGCGCCATGCGCGAGCCCACGCGGTGCGGCACGCTCCCCCAGAGACAACTGATGTCCTTCCTCTCCCTCAGGCGGCGTCGCCGCCGCTTCCCTCAGCGCAGCGCTTCCCCAAGCGAGCGCCAGCGAGCGCTTCCCCATTCCCCTTGACTGCTATACGCCACTAGCCGAGCACGTCGTCCATCAACCGCAGGACGTTGGCGCCGAGGACCTGGCGGACGTCGGCGTCGGAATATCCGCGATCGAGGAGCGCCTGCGCGATGCGCGGGTACGCGGTCACGTCCTCCACGCCGGCCGGCGTTAGGCGGATGCCGTCGAAGTCGCTGCCCAGGCCAACGTGGTCGATGCCGGCGACCCGGGCGACGTGGTCGATGTGGTCGATGAGGATGGAGAGGGGCGTCGGCGGGATGCGCGCGAGCAGCTCGTCCAGGCGCGCGGCACGTTGGGCGGCGGTGCCGGCGGGCTCTCGCTCGACACGCGCTTCGGCCGCGTCCATCGCTTCCCGCATCCGCACCTCGATGAACCGCGAATAGAAGTTCACGCAGATCACGCCGCCCCGTTCGGCAATGGCGCGCAGCTCGCCATCGGTCAAGTTCCGCGGATGGTCCGCGATGGCGCGCGCGCTCGAGTGCGAGGCGATCACGGGCGCGTCGGAGGCGGCCAGGACGTCGGCGAGCGTCTCGCTCGACGTGTGCGACACGTCGACCAGCATGCCTAACCGATTGAGCTCGGCGATCACGGCGCGGCCGAA
>DASYXE010000090.1:0-4945 GCA_035935375.1 Gemmatimonadaceae bacterium
GATCCACCTGTGGGCCATTCTCGACGCCGCCCTCTGGAAGCCAAAAGTGGTCTGATATTGGCGGGCCGGGTCGTATTGGGACGCCAAGCCGGTAAGATTGCGTTATGCAGACGAAGCAGCCAAACGACGCGCGTCCGCCCAAGCAGCAGGCGGCACCGCACCCGAGCGAGCGGGATCCGGTCGACGAATCGTCGCGGGAGAGCTTTCCGGCAAGCGATCCGCCCAGTTGGGCGCCGCTCAAAGCGGGTCCGCCGGATTCCGAGCGCGGGTAGACGGTGGCGCCGCGCGCGCGCAAGTTGTCGGACTCGTACGGCCGCATCTACGCCGTGGTGCGCCGCATTCCGCGCGGACGCGTGGCGACCTACGGCCAGGTGGCGATGCTCGCGGGACTCCCGCGCCAGCCTCGGCTGGTGGGATACGCGATGCACGCGCTGCCTAACGGGACCGCCTTGCCCTGGCACCGCGTGATCAATGCGCAGGGCCGGGTGAGTCCGCGCTCGGGCGACGGAGGCGGCAGCCTTCGACAGCGCATGTTGTTGGAGGCCGAGGCTGTGCGGTTCGACGCTGCCGGCCGGGTTTCGTTGGCGCGCCACGGATGGAAACCGCGGCGCGCGGGACGCGCCGTAACCGCCCGGGCCCGCGCCGACTCCGCCTAACGACGTGGGCGCGGGCCGCGGATGCACGGCGGGGCGCCCCGTGGAGCGCCCCGCCCATGCCTTACTTACCGACGCCCGCTTCTCGCAACTGCGGGACGGACTGCGGTGGAATCGATACCATGTGGTCGCACTCGGTGCACACGTCGACGAGCACATCGGGGACGCACAGGCGCGAGCGCGCCAGACGCACGGTGCGATATTCGAATCGCGTTCGCACGACTTTATGACAGCGCTTGCATTCGTTCGCGGCGTAGTCGCCGGGGTTCCAGGCGAGCTTCATACAGACCTCTTTATCTAAGCGTCGGCGCCCGCCTGTGCGAGCGCATGGAATCTTCTCTCTGCGCCACTCCGTACGGAGTATCGCAGCGAAGGTTTCGTGTTCACGTTGCATCACCTGTGTGTTCGCTCTATGGTACACAGAAGAGAACACGGTGCTGCACAAACTTTGACATTGCTCGAGGTTGCAGTGACCGATCTGCGCTATCCAGTCGGGAAGTTCACGCCTCCTGCGAGCACGTCGGACTCACAACGCTCGGCGTTGATCGACGACGTCGCGCGTGCGCCGGCTGCATTGCGCGCCGCCGTGGCCGGGCTCACGCCCGCCCAACTCGACACGCCGTATCGTCCCGGCGGCTGGACCGTTCGGCAAGTCGTTCACCACGTGCCGGACAGTCACATCAACGCCTATTTGCGCTTCAAGCAGGCGCTGAGCGAGGACACGCCGACGATCAAGCCGTACGATCAGGACGTGTGGGTTACGCTGCCCGACACCCCCGGCACTCCGGTGGACATATCCCTGGCGCTACTCGACGCGCTGCACGCCCGTTGGGTCACGCTGCTTCGCGCCATGCGGTCGTCGGACTTCGAGCGCGGATACGAGCACCCTGAGTACGAGCGCGTTGTGCCCTTGTCCGAGGCCCTGGCTTCGTACGCCTGGCACGGCCGGCATCACGTGGCGCACATTACATCCCTTCGAGAGCGGAGCGGCTGGTAGCGATGATCGCGTTAGGAGAGGCCATGCAACAAGCCACACAATCGCAGACGCCCGACGCGGCCGCGGTTCGCCAACAGATCCGCGATCAAGTGCGACAACAGGTCCAGGCGGCCCAAGCGCAGGCCCGCCTCGCGCGCGAGCAGGCGCGTCAGGCGATCCAGCAGGCGGAGGCGGCGCAACACGGACAGACCGCACCACCGGCACCGGGGCCGATTCCCGGCGTGCCGGACGCGCCCTATATCCCGCAGATTCCGGGCACGCAGCCGCCATTCGAGTTGCCGTACGGCGTGCGCACCACCGTCGAGCACGTCGCGATCGGCTTCTTCGTCATGATCGCGGCGCTCTTCTTCATCGTGCCCATCGCCCGCGCGTTCGCTCGGCGCATCGACAAGAAGCCGGTGCCCGCTCCGTTAGACCAAGGGCTCGCCGAGCAGCTCAAGCGCATCGAGAATTCGGTGGACTCGATGGCCATCGAAATCGAGCGGATCTCGGAAGCCCAACGGTACATGGTCCGGCTGCAGTCCGATCGCGGGGCGTCGACCGCGCTTCCGTCGCAACAGGCAGCGGGCTAGCCGCCGCTCAGCGAGCCCGCGTGCGCACGCCGCATGCAGCCAGCATGCGCCGCGGCGCCGGCGCGGAAGGAAAGAGGTCGTGCGCCGCACCGGCGCGCTCGCGCACGGCATCGCAGCGCCCTCGGCGCGCATCGAGCGTCGCTAGCCGCATGAGAATCGGATAACTCCCCGGATCCAACGACGCGGCGCGTTCCAATGCCGACGTCCGTCCATCGCGCTCGGCGAGCTGCATCGCGGCCGCTTGCGCTGCGCTGCGGCCGACCGCCGCGATACCGAGGACGAACACGAGCGCCATCGCGGCGGTGTGTCGACCCGCCGTGAGATCGATCGTCGCGCGCGTGCGCGACGGGACCGCGAGCGCGCCGAGCAACCCCCACACGATGAACGCCGGTGCCGGCAGGAGCAGCAGCGCATCGAAGGCACCCGCCACGACGACGATGAGCGTCGTGGCGACGAGCACGAGTCCGTGCGCGAATTCATCGGAGCCGGCGCGCGGCGACATGGCCATCAATCCGGTGACGCACAACCCGACGAATACCACGGCGAGGCACGCCGCGGCCGGCGCACCGCGCTCGGCCAGATCGGCCATCCAGTCGCTGCTCGGCCACGGGTTGGACGTCATGCCGTCGTCGGCGTCGATCGATGGGTCGTTAGGCGTTGCCACCGACGGATACCGCACCGACCAGTTCCCCGGGCCCACGCCGAGCACGGGGTGTGCCGACGCCAGGCGCAACGAGTTCCGGTACTGCACGAGCCGCCCTTTGCCGCTGCCGCCGCGAAAGTCCACCACGCCGCGCACCGAATCGAGGTACGGCGAGTCGCTCTTCCAGTTGAGTTTGTTAGGCAGGAACATCGCCGCCAGTATCGTGGCGGCCAGGACCGCCAGCAGGCGTCCCGCGCGCGCGGCGGCCGTGCTCCGTCGCCACGTGCGGTGGCCGGCCAGGACGCCGATCACGGCGATCGGCACACACACCGCGAGCGCGAGCCACGCGGCGCGCGTTCGCGACAGCGTCAAAATCGCGGCGAGCACCACGGCAGCGACCATGCCGGCGCGCGCGCCCCACGTCGTCCGCGCGCCGAGCGTGCGCCAGAGCAGCGCCGGCGTGGCGATGGCCGCCAGGTGCGCCACGAAATTCCGGTTGCCTAACGTACCGCCCGGCGCGCGGTTCAGGCTCACGTAGTCGCTCTGGAGCCCGTAGGCCTGGATCAGCGCCGTCACGCCGGCCGCCACGACCCCGAGCACGAGGCACGAGACCAGCGCGTCGCGCCACCCCGCTCGCGCCATCGCGCGCGCGCACCAGAACACGGCGACGCCCGAGAGTGACACCGCGAGTGCGCGCCATCCGAGCCACCAGTTGGTACTCAGCACCGCCGAGAGCAGGGACAAGCCGAGGAACGCGACGAGCAGCGTGTCGATGCGCGTGAGCTCGAGGCGTGGCGCGCGCCACAGCAACACCAGTGCGGCGAGCGCCGCCGCCGCGTGCAACACCAGCTCCTTCGGCACGAAGAAGCGGTCGAGGTCGAACGTCTTGTACGGCAGCGCCGCGAGAGCGACGGCGACCGCGCCGGCGGCCAGCAGCGCCAGCGCCACCGCGTGCGCCCAGGAGCGGCGTGCGGGGTCCATCGCGGCGGCGGATCGATTGCCTAACGCAAGTCCCTCACGTCGCGCGCGGGTGGCCGTCCATCGGGATGTCCGCGACCGACGCGAAGGTCGGCGACCGCCGCATCTTGGTGGCCTGCTCGTACGCGTAGGCAAGCTTGATCAGCGTGGGCTCCGACCACGCTCCGCCGATGAACGACATGCCCACCGGCAACCCGAACGCGTACCCCGCCGGCACGGTGATGCTCGCGTAGCCCGCGACCGCGGCCAGCTCCGAGCTTCCGCCGCCACCGCCGCCGTCGCCGTTCACGAGGTCGATGTGCCACGGGGGACCCTGCGTGGGCGCGACCAACGCGTCGAGCTTGTGTTTCGCGAGCACCGCGTCCAACCCCCGCACGCGCGCCAACTCGTGACACTTCGCCAGCGCCTTCGTGTACGCCGGCGATATGAGGGGGCCCTTCTTCTGCGCGTCGATCATCGTTTCCTGCGCGAAGTACGCGAGCTCGGTCGACGCGTGCTGTTCGTTGAACGCGATGACATCCGCGAGCGACTTCACCGGCGACGACGTGAGCGCGCCAAGATAGGCGTTGAGATCGGCCTTGAACTCGTACAACAGCACCTCGAACTCGGCGTCGCCAAACTTGCCCGCGGTGGGGAATGCGACCGGATCCACGAGTACGGCGCCCCGGTCGCGCATCGCGTGCAGCGCGTCTTCCATGAGCGCATCCGCGGCGCGGCTGTATCCCATGTAATGCTCGCGGAGCACGCCGATGCGCGCGCCCTTGAGTCCGTCGGCATCGAGAAACGTCGTGTAGTCGGTGTGCGACTTGCCCGCGCTCGCGCGCGTCGCCGTGTCGAGCGGATCGACTCCCGTTAGGACGCCGAGCAGCGCGGCCGCGTCGGCGACCGTGCGGCACATGGGACCGGGTGTGTCCTGCGAGTGCGAGATCGGAACGATGCCGGAGCGGCTCAACAAGCCGATGGTCGGCTTGATCCCCACGAGCGAGCACGCGGCGCTCGGGCTCACGATGGACCCGTCGGTCTCGGTTCCGATTGCAGCCGCAGCGTAGCTCGCCGACGACGCGCCGCCCGATCCCGAGCTCGAGCCCGACGGCGTGCGATC
>DASYXE010000091.1:0-3161 GCA_035935375.1 Gemmatimonadaceae bacterium
GCGTCAGCACCACCGCGAACATCGGCAGCACGCGCGCGATGCCGCCGTACGCGTCGATGAGCCGCGAGTGCTTGCGCTCGTAGATCATGCCGATGAGCAGAAACAGCGCGCCGGTCGAGATGCCGTGGTTGATCATGACCATCAGCGCGCCCTGCACGCTCTGTAGCGTCAGCGCGAAGATGCCTAACATGACAAAGCCCAGATGGCTCACCGACGAATACGCCACCAGCCGCTTGAAGTCGGGTTGCACCATGGCCACGAGCGCGCCGTAGATGATGCCGATGACGGCGAGGGTGAGGATCGTGTCGCGCACCCACGGTGTGAGCGCCGCGCCCGGGAAGAGCGGAAGCGCGAAGCGCAGGAAGCCGTACGTCCCCATCTTGAGCATGATGCCGGCCAGGATCACCGATCCCGCCGTGGGTGCCTCGGTGTGCGCATCGGGCAGCCACGTGTGGAACGGGAACATCGGCACCTTCACCGCGAACGCGAGGAAGAATGCGCCGAAGAGCCACAACGCCGCGCGCGATGTGAACACCGCGTGCTGCATGATCCCGTCGTAGCTGAACGTTGGCTGTAGCGTGACCGTGTCGACCGAGTGCAGCCACAAATACAGAATCGCCACGAGCATCAACAGCGAGCCGAGGAACGTGTAAATGAAGAACTTGATGCTCGCGTAGATGCGCCGCTCCCCGCCCCAGATCCCGATGATGAAGTACATCGGAATCAGCATCACCTCCCACATCACGTAAAAGAACAGGAGATCGAGCGCGAGGAACACGCCGATCATGCCGGTGGTCAGCACGAGCAGGAGCGCGTAGTAGCTGCGCACCTTGTCGCGCACGCTGGTCCATCCGCCCAACACCGACAGCGGCATGAGGAACGTCGTGAGCAGCACCATGAAGAGCGAGATGCCGTCCACGCCGATGTCGAAGTTGGCGCCCCAGCCGGGGATCCACCAATGGGTGACGCGGAACTGCCACGCGGCGGTGCTCGGGTCGAACGCCCACCACATGCCTAACGAGACGACGAACTCGACCAGGAACGTGATGAGCGCGATCCAGCGCGCCGATGGCGCCGCGGCCAGCGAGCCGTCGTCCTTCGCGACTGCCGACTGCAGCACGATGAGCAGCGCGCCCACGAGCGGAATCCCGAGCAGCGCCGGCAGCACCCAGGCGCCGTAATGGATCGAAACGAGGAATTCGCGCATGGCTCAGCGGAGAGTGAAGGCGCTCAGCACGGCGAGCACCCCGATGACGATGGCCCAGGCGTATGCCCCGACCTGACCCGACTGCAGCCACGAGCCGATGCTCGCGAGGCCGCGCATGAACCACGCGCTGCCGTTCACGAGCACGCCATCCACGAGGCCCGAGTCGATCCCCTTCCACAAGACGGTGCGCGAGACGGTGACGATCGGTGTGACGATCGTGCGATCGTACAGCTCGTCCACGTAGTACTTGTTCTCGAGGACCCGCTCGAACCCCTCCGCCGGCTTGGCCTGGCGTTTGGGCACGAGCGCGGCCGGGTCGAGTTTGGCGAACGCGGTGGCGATACCGGCGACGGCGACGACGATCGCCAGACCGACCAGCGCCAGCTCGTGCGGCGTCTCGATGGCGACGCCGTGCGTCACGCGCACCGTCGCATCGCCTACCACGGGCGCCAGCCATTGGTCGAGCGCGCCCGTCCAGCGCTCGGGCAGATGCAGGAACGCGGGCAGATTGATGACGCCGCCTAACACACTCAACACGCCGAGCACGACGACCGGCCCCGTGAGCAGGGGCGGTGCCTCGTGCAGGTGCTCCTGCTCCTTCGCGCCGGTCCGGTTGGGGCCGTGGAAGGTATAGAGCATCATGCGCGTCATGTAGAGCGCGGTGAGGAACGCGCCGGCCAGCGCGAGCACGTACACGGCGTAGAGCACGATGTTGCCCGGAATGCCTAACCAGCGCGCGTCCGCCAAGCTGCTGTCGCCGGCCCGCGCGATCACCGAGCCCAGGATCTCGTCCTTGGAGAAGAAGCCCGCGAAAATCGGGATGCCGGAGATCGCCAGCGTCGCGATCCACATCATCACGAACGTCACCGGCAGGTAGGCCTTGAGGCCGCCCATGTTGCGCATGTCCTGCGCATCATCGGTGTTGTGCGTGTGGTGATACGCGGCGTGCATGGCGAAGATCACCGAGCCCGAGCCCAGGAACAGCAGTGCCTTGAAGAACGAATGCGTGATGACGTGGAACAGGCCGGCCACATAGGCGCCCACGCCGACGCCGATGAACATGTACCCGATCTGGGAGACCGTCGAATACGCCAGGACCTTCTTGATGTCCCATTGCGTGAGGCCGATCGTCGCCGCGAACAGCGCCGTGACCGCGCCGATCACCGCCACCGTTAGGCACGCGACGGGCGACAGCGAGAACAGGAATGAGCTCCGCGCCACGAGGTACACGCCGGCAGTGACCATCGTCGCCGCATGGATGAGCGCCGACACCGGCGTCGGACCGGCCATCGCGTCGGGCAACCACACGTAGAGCGGAATCTGCGCGCTCTTGCCCGTGCAGCCTAACAGGAGGAACAGGCAGATCGTCGTCAGCAGCGGTCCGCCCGCGGGCAGCGCGCCCACGCCGGCCGCCACGCCCGAGAAGTCGAGCGTGCCGACGTTCGACCAGATCAGAAACATCGCGATCAGGAATCCGAAATCGCCGATGCGGTTCACGATGAACGCCTTCTTGCCCGCGTCGGCGTTCGCCTTGTCGTTGAACCAGAATCCGATGAGCAGGTAGGATACGAGTCCCACACCCTCCCACCCGACGAACATCACCGGATAGCTCGCGCCCAGTACCAGCACGAGCATGAACGCGACGAACAGATTCAGGAACGCGAAGTAGCGCGCGTAGCCCGGGTCGTCGCCCATGTAGCCGACGCTGAAGATGTGGATCAGCGTGCTCACGCCGGTGATGAAGAGCACCATCATCACCGACAGCTGGTCGACCTGGAACGCCCACCGGAGCGGCAGGTCGGTACCCACCGGCATCCAGGCGAAGAACGTCTTGACGAACGGCGTTGCCATGTGCGATGGCATCGCCACGAAGATCGCGACGGCCAACACGAACGAGAGCAGCAGCACGAGCGGTCCGACCACCGTGACCACGCCGTGCAACGCGCCGCGCTTC
>DASYXE010000092.1:0-2187 GCA_035935375.1 Gemmatimonadaceae bacterium
TGATGATGGTGACGCTGGCGGTCGAGGCCGTGAGCCGCGTCGATGCCTCGTCGGCGATTCTCATGGACGTGCAGAACACGCTCGTGAATTCGCCGCTCACGCGCTTCGGCACCGATGCCCAACGGAAACAGTACCTGACCAAGCTCACCGCGGGGACCGTCGGCGCATACGCCCTGTCGGAGCCGGGCTCGGGTTCGGATGCGTTCGGGTTGGCGACGCGCGCCGAGCGACGCGGCGACGACTGGGTGCTCACCGGACGCAAGCTCTGGATCACGAACGGCGCCGAAGCCGAGATCTTCATCGTGTTCGCGACCGTCGATCCGTCGGCGGGGTATCGCGGCATCACGGCGTTCATCATCGAGCGCGGATTTGCCGGATTCTCGGTGGGCAAGAAGGAGGACAAGTTAGGCATTCGCGCGTCGAGCACCACGGAGCTCATCCTCGACGGATGCGTCGTGCCGGCGGCGAACGTCCTTGGTCCCGTTGGGCAGGGCTACAAGATCGCGATCGAGACGTTGAACGAAGGCCGCATCGGCATCGGCGCGCAGATGATCGGCGTCGCGCGGGGCGCGCTCGACGCGACCGTGCAGTACGTCCGCGACCGGACGCAGTTCGGCAAACCGCTCGCCGAATTCCAGGGCATTCAATTTCAGCTGGCGCAGGCGGCCACGGAGCTCGAGGCCGCTCGGCTCATGGTGTACAACACGTCGCGTCTCAAGGATGCGGGCCGGCCGTTCACGCAGGAAGCCGCGATGGCGAAGCTGTTCTCGTCGCAGGTGACGGAGCGCGTGACGTCGCTGTGCGTGGAGCTGCACGGCGGATACGGGTACACCAAGGACTATCCGGTGGAAAAGTTCTACCGCGACGCGAAGATCGGGACGATCTACGAAGGCACGTCGAACATGCAGCTGTCGACGATCGCCAAGCTGCTGCTGCGCGGCTGACCGAAGATCACGAGCCGAACGTCAAGACCGCGGCGCCGTGCACGTCGCCGCTGCGGAGGCGGTGCACGGCTTCGTTGGCCGTGTCGAACGGGAATGGCTCGACGTCGGTGTGCACCGGCACGCGCGGCGCGAGCGCCAGAAATTCCTCGCCATCGCGACGCGTGAGATTGGCCACGGATCGCACGACGCGCTCGCCCCATAGAATTTCATAGGGAAACGACGGGATGGCGCTCATGTGGATCCCCGCGCAGACGACCGTGCCGCCGGCGACTACGGCGCGCAGGGCAGCGGGTACCAGCGCGCCGACCGGCGCGAAGAGGATGGCGGCATCGAGCTCCACCGGCGGCGATTGATCGGAGCCGCCCGCCCATTCCGCGCCGAACTGTTGGGCGAACTGCTGCGAGACGGTGTCGCCGGGGCGCGTGAACGCGAACACGCGGCGCCCCTGCGAGGCCGCCACCTGCGCGATGAGGTGGGCGGCCGCGCCGAACCCGTACAGGCCTAACGCCGTGGCGTCGCCGGCGGCGCGGAGGGCGCGGTAGCCGATGAGGCCCGCGCAGAGGAGCGGCGCCGCGTGGACATCGTCGTACGACTCCGGGAGCGCGAAGCAGAATCGTTCGTCGGCCACGCAGCACTCGGCGTAGCCGCCGTCGATCTGATAGCCGGTGAAGCGGGCGCGGATGCACAGGTTTTCCCGGTTCGATCGGCAGTACCTGCACGCGCCGCACGTCCAGCCGAGCCATGGGACCCCGACGCGCGCGCCGATGTCGAAGCGCGTGGCGTTCGTGCCGCGCGCGGCCACGGTCCCGACGATCTCGTGGCCTAACGCGAGCGGAAGCTTGGGGTCGCGCAGGTCGCCGTCGATGATGTGGAGATCGGTCCGGCACACGGCGCAGGCGCGAACCCTGAGGAGCACCTGACCCGGACCAGGGGCCGGGTCAGGCACGTCGCGCGCCACGAGCGGCGTGCCGGGCCGCTCGAGGAGCATCGCGCGCACGGATTCCTACATGCTACGCATCGCCTGAATGACCGGCGCGACCGCGCCCAGAATCCAGACGATCAGCGCTGCGGTATACGCGCGGGACCGCGGAATCTTGCCTAACACCGACAGGCCAATGGCGAGCAGAATCGTGGCCCAGATCGTGAAGATATCGAAGCGCGTCAGCAGCGCTAACACCACCGGTGATGTATTCGAGATGTCGAAGAAATGCGCGGGGCTGGCCGTGATCTTCGTCGCCGAATC
>DASYXE010000093.1:0-2494 GCA_035935375.1 Gemmatimonadaceae bacterium
CGAGATGCTCGACCGTCGTATGGTGCACGCGCAGACGTTCGGCCACGCGGTGAATGAGATCACGATCGAGCACCGGCCACCCGAGGCGGCCGCCTACGGCGGCGGCGAGCTCGCTGCCTCCCGCGCCGAACTCCCGGCTGATGGTGATGAGACGTGTCTGCACCAGCGTTAGGCCACGTGCGGTGAGGTTGGTGACCGATGCGGTCTCGATCGCGCAGCGCCATCTGCAGATGCCTGGCGATCACGGGCCGAATCAGCTCTGATGCGCGCAGTCCGGAGCGCAGGGTGATGTGCAACCTTTCTCGACCGATCGGCGACGGCAAGGGCCTGGATGGGCTCCGGCCCGCCGCACGGGCGATGTTTGACACAATCTCGTAACGAGCATTGCCCAGTCGCCGCAGGTTGCCTCGATTCAGGCTGCCCGTCCCTCGGCGGTCATCGCTGAGGCGAATTCGGTCCCAATAAGAGGAGCGGATCACATGGCCGATCAGGAACCAGTGCGCATCGTGCTGACCGAAGAGCAGCGGAACCTCGTGCGGCGGTTGTCCGGGCAGCACGTCGAGGCGATCGAGCTGGAGGCCGAGGACGCCAAGTCGTCGAGCGGCCCACTGCGCTTTCGTTGGCGGCTGTCGGCGGCGACGGGAATTCCGCGGCGAGCCTGGGAGTTTGCGGACGATGCGAACGACGCGGACAACGCGGAGAAGCCGAGCTCGGACTAGCGGGTTCTGCAGTTGACGTGGCTCGGAGCATGCGCGAACGTGCGAGATGCGTCTCCGCGCGGACCCTGTCTCGAAAACGGATCGTGTCGCAAGCACGGCTGCTGCGTCCGGTGTGACAATCGCAACGGCGCTCATGATCCTGACGAGCGTGGCGGCGCGTGTCGTACCCACCTCGGCTCCCGCGGCTCCGCACGATACAGAGCGCGCGCACCGCGTGATGTATGTCAGTCCGGTCGCGACGCCGCGCGCCGTGCGCAGCGTGCCGGATGTCAGGGTGCGCGCGCGCGTCTCGCCGCGGACGCGGCCCAGTGCTCCGCCGCGCGAACCGGTTCCCGTTCCGCAACCGGATCGCGTCGCGCCCGACTCGAGCGCGGGCGCGCAGGTTTCGCCTAACGCCGCCCGATCCGCGGTTTCCGAGTTCGAGCGCAGCTGGACCGCGCACGGCGTGTCACCGCTCCTGCTGCCGAGCACGCCGGCGGCTCCGGGCTCGGCCGGCGGCGCGCCCTCGCGCGGGCCGATGCTGCGCATGCCGAATACACCAATCGATCGCGATGCCCAAATCCGAGCGCAGGAGATGGCGGACCGGGCGGCACAGGCGGCAGGGGCGCCGATGTCGCCGTCCGCCCAACGCGGCATTAGCATCCCTGCGCCGATTCCGTTCGGCGGACCATCGAACGCCCAGCGCAAGCGCGACAGTACGATCAACGCGCAGACGAAAGCGGTGCTGGTACGTGTGCGGCAGCGGCTGGATTCGATCGCCGCCGCGCGCCGGCGTCACGCGGACTCGGTCGCTGCTGTCGAGAAGGGTCCGTAAGGCCGGTGCACGGCCGTGCCATACGGCGCCGATCGAGGTCGCGTGACTGAGGCCGGGCGGTCTCCCGTCGCCGACATGTACGAGCGGCTGCGCGCGCTTCACGCCGGGTGGGGCGTCGACGTCGGACGCCCAACGGGTGCCGGTTGGATTGCCGGCGACGCCTTTCGCGACGCGGCGAGCGGACCGTTCCGCGCGCTCCTCGAGCGCATCGGCGCGCGCTCGCAGACGGATGATCGTCGCACGATCGCCGGCTCGTTCGCGCTGCACTTTGGCTGGACGTCGGCAATGGCGATCGCTCCCTTTCTCCACTTTCGCTGCGTGCCCGACTGTTCGCTCGGCAATATCGCCATTCGATTCAACCAATCGGCGTACGTGGATGGGACGGCCGTCTACGACGCGCGCGGCACCGTGGTCGCCGACGATCCGTGCGCGCACGACCCCGCGATGCGCGCTGTGCCCGACGAGCACGCGTTGCTCCGTGCGCTGCGCGATGCGCTCGTCGCGCAGGCGGCGCCGGTCGTGGAGGCCGTATACGAATGGTCGGCGTTCGCCGAGCGCGCGACGTGGGGCGTCCTCACGTCGTTGTGGGCGTCGCATTTCATCTCGCTCTGGCGGGCGCACGATGACCAACGGCCGCTCGCACGACTGCTCGACGCATTCTATGCCGGCGATGACGTCGTGGCGGAGATGCGGCCCGAGGTCAGCGCGGCCGTGTCGGGCGGCCGCGTGCACTTGCACGTCCGTCGCGCGAGCTGCTGTCGCTTCTACCTCGTTCCCGCCGGCGGCTTGTGCACGAGCTGTCCGCTGGGCTCCGACGGTGAAACGGGCTCGCCGCGCGCGCCGTAGCACCGCCTTGCGTTCGGCGCTACGCGTTTCGACCGGTTGACCGCCCTGCTCAGGAGTGTGCGCCACTCGCGGCCTGGGGCGACCAGTCGTCCGCGGGAGCGGCGGCGACGCCGCC
>DASYXE010000094.1:0-1608 GCA_035935375.1 Gemmatimonadaceae bacterium
TTGCGGGCTTTGTCCCGCGCCGCGATGCGCTCGGTGATCCACCGTTCGAGTGTCGGGTCGGCGGTTTTGCCGCTCGGCAGGATGTCGAGGACCCCCATGGCCCGGTCCAGCGCCGCCCGCGCGGCGGGGACACCCGCCCCACCGGCGTCGAGCGCGCCGTTGCCCTCGTGTACGAACTCGAACAAGGCGGCGCAGGCACGGGGCGCGTTCAAATCGTCGTCGAGCGCCGCGCGAAACGCGGCCTCGAACCGGGCAGCCAACTCCGCCAGCGCGCCTTCGTCCTTTTCCTTCTTCCCGTTTCCCAGTCGCGCGTAGAAGTCTCCCAGCCGCTTGACGCCCGCTCCGGCCGCGGTGAGCGCCTCGTCCGTGAAGTCGAGCGCCTTCCGATAGTGTGTTTGCCAGAACAGCAGCCGGACCGCCGCGGCGTCGACGCCCTGCTCGCGCAGGTCGCGCGCGGTGAGAAAGTTGCCGAAGCGCTTCGACATCTTCGTGCCGCGAACGTTGAGGAACTCGCCGTGCATCCAGACGCGCGCGAACGGCCGGTCGGTCGCGGCCTCGGATTGCGCGATCTCATCTTCGTGGTGAGGAAAGATGAGGTCCACGCCGCCCGCGTGGATATCGAGCGTTTCGGCATGGCAGCACTTCCCGATCTGCTCGAGCGACATCGCGGAGCATTCGAGGTGCCAGCCCGGGCGTCCGCGTCCGAACGGCGCGTCCCACGCGGCGCCGACCTGCTCGTCGAGCCCGTCGACCTTCTTCCAGAGCGCGAAGTCGCGCGGGTCGTCCTTGGCGTACTCGTCGCTCGACACCCGCGCGCCGGTCTTGAGCTCGCGAGTATCCAAACGCGAGAGCCGGCCATACGTCGGGAACTTTGCGATCGCGAAATAGACCGAGCCGTCGTCTCCCTTGTACGCAACTCCGCGCTCGAGCAGGCGCTCCACGAGCCGAATCATGGCGGGTATCGACTCGGTGGCGCGTGGATACACGCGCGCCGGTTTGATCCGCAGGTAATCGCGATCCGCGAAGAACGCCTGCACGAACGGCGCGGTGTGCTCCGCGAGCCGCTTGCCACCCGCCGCGGCCGCCTTGATTGTGCGATCGTCCACATCAGTCAAGTTCATGATGTGGTACACGTCGTAGCCCGAGTACTCGAGGTAACGGCGGAGCAGATCCTCGAACAGGAACGTCCGGAAATTGCCGATGTGCGCGAAGTTCCAGACGGTCGGCCCGCACGTGTAGAGGGTGACGCGCGGCGGCGCGAGCGGCTCGAACGGCTCGACGCGACGGGTGAGCGTATTGTACAGCGAGAGCGTCATCGGCGCGGCTGAAACGTAGGACCACCGAATGAGCGGGTCAACGCGGGCTCGCAGACGACGGGACCGTTCCGGAACACCAGGACACGCGCGCAGGCCCAGCGCGCCGACGCGCCGTCCACGGGGGACAGCAGACCACGGCGGACCAGCCGGGCGCCAACATCGGTGACGATGAGAAGCGGCGCGTGATTGACGGTGCGGCTTGAAGGGATCGACACGCAGCGAGGCTAGCGACTGGGGCACCACCGGTGGCCACCCGATCGCCGCCACGCCCATCGTTATTTCGCAGGCTGCA
>DASYXE010000095.1:0-2558 GCA_035935375.1 Gemmatimonadaceae bacterium
GTTGAACGAGGTGGTGGTGACGGGTCAGGCGACCGCGCCGGAGCAGCGGTTCGAGCAAGCACGGAAGGCGACGGCAATGCGCGACTCGAAGTCGCTTGCGCAGGCGGACAGTCTCATGGACACGGCGGCGATCGGCGGCGCGGCGTCGGTGCGCCGGGCGTCGAATCGGATGTTCGAGCGGCAGTCCGACACGTCGGCGTGGGTCGATCGCGGGTACAAGGATGGGATGCGCCGGATCCGCATCCAGGCGTATTCGGCGGCGTACTTCGAGGTGCTGAACACGATGCCGGAGCTGCGCGCGGCGTTTGCGTTAGGCGACCACGTGCTGGTGGCCGGCCGCGCGGTGGCGATCGAAGTGACGACGGATGCCGATGCCGCGACGACGCTCGCCGCCGCGGACCGCACGGCGCTCCGGGAGAACTGGTGAATGGACGACGCGGAGCGGCTGTTTCGCACGTACCACGGGATGCTCGTGCGCTACCTCACCCGCCGGTTAGGCGACCGCGACTGGGCGGAGGAGGTGGCGCAGGAGACGTTCATCCGCGCCTTGCGGCAGGACCGGTTGACGAACGAGCGGGCGTGGTTGTTCACCGTGGCGAACAACCTGGTGCGTGACTATGCGCGCCGCGATGCACGGCGGCGCGCGCGCCTCGAGCTGCTGCGCGAGGAGACACGCGACGACGTCGTCGAGCCGGAGCCGCTCACACTCGAGCGCGCACAGGAAGCCGCCCTGGCGCGCCGGGCGGTGAACGCATTGGCCGAGCGCGACCGGTTGGCCCGGTTGATGCGCGAAGAAGGACTGAGTTACGAGGAGATCGCACAGACCCTGCAGCTGTCCGTTGGATCGATCGGGACGACGCTGGCACGCGCGCGGCGTCGATTGGTGGAACAGTACGAGGCGCTGCGCGAGCCGCAGCGCGGGAGCACAGGTCATGCCGCATCTTGACGACGGCACCATCCACGCCTGGCTCGACGGTGCGTTAGGCGCCGACGAGGCCGCGGCGGTCGACGCGCACGTGGCGACGTGTCGTGCGTGCGCGGACCGCGTGGCGGAAGCGCGCGGATTGATCGCGGCGTCGTCGCGCATTCTCACCGCGCTCGACGACGTGCCGGCCGAGGTGGTGCCCGTCGAGCGCCGGGCCGTGGCCGCCGCCGCGCGCGTTGCAACACCGGCGCTCGCGGCGACCCCGCCGGACCCGCCGCACGATGTGGCTGCGCCGCGCACGCCGTGGGGCCATCGATACGGTCGCTGGGCGGCCGTGCTCGCGTTCATCGCGGCCGGCACGCTGGTGCTGACGCGTGAGGCGAACCGGCGCGACGTCTCGGTCGCGGAACGCAAAGTGGCGCCGGCGGGCGAACCGGCATCTCTGCGCGACTCGGTCCGCGTGGGCACGGGCGCCGCGCAGAAGCCAGCACCGTCCTCCGAGGCCGAGCGAAGGCCGGCGCCGACCGCGGCACCGCCGGCCGCGTTAGGCGGGGCTCTGCCGCGCCCGGCACCGGCCGCGCCGCCTCAGGCCAAGTCGCTGGCCGTTGCGCCGCGAAACAACGCCGCCGAGGCGCGGCAAGCCCCGAGCGCACCAGCGCTCCGCGAGTTCGACGCTGTGAGGAAGAAAACCGACACGATGGCGGTCGTGCTGCAGGCTCAGACATTGAGCGCGCGCATTGCGATGCGGCCCGAATCGTTGAAGGCCGGCGTTGGCGGTGTCACGGTGACGTCGGCCGCCGGCGCGCCTGGCGCTCGCGGCAGCCCGCGTCCCATCGAGGTCGACTCGGTGCAGCGCGGTTCGGTGTTCGTCCGGCGCGAGACCTACGAGACCGGATCCGGACAGCGGGTCGTCCTCGAGATCACTCCAGCAAGCGCGATGCCTTACGACTCGTTCACTGATTCTGTCGCGCCGTTCTCGGCGGCGCCCGCCAATGCGGCCGCGGCTGCCGCCGACTCTTCGAGCACCGCGATCCACGTGATCCGGTGGCGAGGCGCGGACGGGACGGGCTACACGCTCTCCGGCCCAGTCTCGATCGAAAGGCTGCAGCTCATCCGGCCTACGTTAGGCAAAGGTTTGTGAGCTGGGCACGAGACGCTCGGCTCGCATCTACGCTCATGTTGAAACGAATAAAGGCGAAAGCCACGGATCAACGCACATCGCTCGGCTGCGGAGATGAGCACATCGCCGGCATGTCGAATTTCCTGATGTTTTTTGTGAACGGCCTAACGACGAATCGTGGGCATGGCGTTCATGGTCGTCGCGTTCCGAGCGATGCGCTGTGATCCGGTGTTTTCGCTTTTATCCGCTTCAATATGAGCGTAGAAGGTTCGATGCGGCTCAACCCAAAACCGCTCGGAAAGCGTCGACGCTCATGAGGGAACGGTCCGGGCGTTGTCCGGGTGTGGCCGCTATTCAGCGTGCTGCACCGCAGCCAAATCCGGCCCGCTGTCCTTGGCGGCATCGTCGTCGTCCGGATCCGGCCGCAGCGCGCGCAACACCGTCCCGCCCGCCGCGATCGCGCCCAGGATGATGTAGAGATAGAACGTGTAGAAACGCCACCAGATCAGCGAG
>DASYXE010000096.1:0-3785 GCA_035935375.1 Gemmatimonadaceae bacterium
GTATGCGCCGCAGTGGGCGGCGCACGTCAATGGCGTGCTCGAATGGCCCGGTCTCGAGGACGGGGTGTGGTGGATCGAAGCGCACACGAAGGACGGCCGCTCGTGGCAACTGCGCGATCTCAAGGACGAGTGGGCGGCTGCCGCGGGCGAGCACACGCCGCTCTCGGCCGACGAGTTGACCGACGGTGCGGTGGATGTCGAGTGGTTCGACCGGACCTACACAGCGCTGGGAGCCGAGCGTTGGCGCGTGCTCTCCGCAGCCGCGAAGTACGCCGCGAGCAGCGGGGGGCACTCGCGCGCACGGCTGTTCGCCGACGCGATGTGCGGCGCGGTGACGCGCGAGACGATGCTCGCACGCATCGATGGCAAGCGCCATCAGGATTCGGTGCGGGCGCTCGGGCTGCTCCCGCTCGCCGCTGGCGTGGCCGGGGAAAAGGACCTGCTCGAGCGATACACGCGCCTCGAGAGCTTCCGGCGCGAGTCGCGCAAGTTCGGATCGCAGCGACAGCAAAGCGAAAAGCGGGCGGTGACGATCGGGCTGGAGAACCTGGCGCGCACCGCCGGCTATCGGGACCCGCAACGGCTGACGTGGGCCATGGAGCAGCAGGCCGTCGCCGATCTGGTGCGCGGCCCGCTGGTCCTGACGCGCGGCGACGTCACGCTCACGTTAGGCATCGACGCCGACGGTGTGCCGTCGCTGGTCGCGCAGAAGAACGGCAAGACCCTCAAGGCGCTCCCGGCGAGCCTCAAGAAGGATGACGACGCGCAGGAGCTCAAGGAGCGGCTGCAGGCGCTCAAGCGTCAGCGGTCGCGGGTGCGCACGGCGCTCGAGGAGGCGATGTGCCGCGGCGATGCATTCACGGCGGTGGAGTTAGGCACGCTCCTCGCCCATCCGATCCTCGCTCCGTCCGTCGCGCGGATCGTGTTCGTCGGCGACGGCTCGGCCGGCTATCCGGCGGAAGGCGGCCGGGTGCTGGTGGACGCCTCGGGCACGGCGCACGTGTTAGGCAACCGGGAAGAGGTTCGCATCGCGCACCCACACGACCTGTTCGCGCGGGGCGACTGGTCCGCGTGGCAGCGCGAGTGCTTCCGCGCCGAGCGCGTCCAGCCGTTCAAGCAGGTCTTTCGCGAGCTCTACCCGATCACGGACGGCGAACGCGGGACGGAGCGGACGCGACGGTACGCCGGACACCAGGTGAACCCGCGGCAGGCGTTGGCGCTGTTGGGCGGCCGGGGCTGGCTCGTGTCGCCGGACGAGGGGGTGAGCCGGACCTTCCACGATGCTGGCCTAACGGCACGCCTCGGCTTCGAGGAAGCGTTCTTCACGCCCGCGGACATCGAGGGCCTGACGCTGGCCGAAGTCATCTTCGCCAAGAAAGGCGACTGGACGCCCCTGCCCCTCGACCAGATCCCACCGCGCGTGTTCAGCGAGGCAATGCGCGATCTCGATCTCGTGGTGAGCGTCGCGCACAGCGGCGGCGTCGATCCCGAGGCAACGGCATCGACCGTGGACATGCGCGCGACCCTCATCGCCGAAACCTGCCAACTGCTCGGCCTCGACAACGTCGAGCTCAAGGCGCATCACGCCATCGTCCGCGGAGACCTCGGCACGTACTCCGTGCACCTGGGCAGTGCCGGCGTGATGCTCTTGCCGGCGACGGCCATTCCGATCGTCGCGGTTCACTCGCAGCATCGCGGCCGGCTCTTTCTGCCGTTTGCGGACGACGATCCGCGCACGGCGGAGGTGTTGTCGAAGGTGCTGCTGCTGGCGAGAGACCGGTCGATCCGCGATATGAACATTCTCGATCGGATCCGGTCGGCGAGTGGCACGGCGCCCGACTAATGCAGCGCCGCTGAGGAAGCAGCCGGGGAATGGGGAAGCGCTCGCTGTCGCTCGCTTGGGGAAGCGCTGCGCTTGGGGAAGCGGCGGCGACGCCGCCTTGGGGAGTGGAAGGACATCAGTTGTCTTTGGATGGAGAGTGCCGCGTCGCGCGGGCTCGCGCATGGCGCTCTCGTTGTGCAGACCATTGATGTGTTCCACTCCCTAAGGCGGCGTCGCCGCCGCTTCCCCAAGCGCGGCGCTTCCCCAAGCGAGCGTTAGCGAGCGCTTCCCCATTCCCTCGCCGTCAGGAGAGATCTATCCGCACTCTCAAGGGATCGCCCTCCACATCCAGCAGGTTCGCCAACGTCCGCTTGCCTCGGCGCGTGAACTGCAGCGACACGCGCGAGTTGCCGATCTGCATGCCCTCGATCACCAGCCGGCGGAGGCACGGCGGCAAGAGTGGCTCGCGAATGTGGAGATCGTGGCCCGGTGCGTCGGGCAGGATACCCGTCGCCGCCTGCAGCATCATGAAGAACGCACCCGACGCCCACGCCTGCGGCGAGCAGCTCACCGGGTACAACACCGGACGGCGTCCCTCCGAGCGCGGCATGCCGCAGAACAACTCGGGCAGGCGCTGATAGCGGAGTCCGAGCGCCGCGTCGTACATCGCGCCGAAGATCGGGAGCATCGCCGGCTTCTGGCCCGTGAGCGACAGGCCTAACGCAACGATGCCGTTGTCGTGCGGCCACACGGATCCGTCGTGGTAGCTCATCGGGTTGTACACCGGATGCTCGGCGCTCAAGGTGCGGAGTCCCCAACCCGAAAACATGTCGGGCGCGAGCAGGCGGGCGCCCGTACGCGCGGCCCGTGCCGTGTCCGGCACCCGGCACCACAGCAGGTGGCCCGCGTTCGACGTCACCGTGGCGAGCGGGCGCTTCATGCCGTCGAGCGCGAGCGCGAACGTGCCCAGCTCCTCGAGCCAGAAGGCATCCATGATCTGTTCGCGCAGCCGCAGCGCTTCGGCGCGCAGTTGCTTCGCCCGCGCGTGTTCGCCGAACGCGTGATAGAGCGCCGCCATGCGGCGTTTCGCATCGCAGGCGTAGCCCTGCACCTCGACGAGCGCAATGGGCGGCTTGGGCAGCGATCCGTCGGGGAAGGGAACACCGTCCCACGAGTCCTTCCATCCCTGATTCACCAGCCCGTTCGGCGACGTCGTCGCGTACTCGATGAAGCCGTCGCCGTCGATATCGCCGTAGTGGTCCATCCAGTCGAGCGCCCGCGCCGCGTTAGGCAAGAGCTCGCGCACGAGGCTCTGGTCGCCGGTCCAGCGCCAGGTTTCGTGGAGCAGGATGAGCCACAGCGGCGTTGCGTCGATGGTGCCGTAATACGGGACGTGCGGAATCTCTCCGGCGCGCGCCAGCTCACCGCGCCTGAGCTCGTGCATGATCTTGCCCGGCTGCTCGTCCGTCGCCGGGTTCTCGCGCTGCCCCTGCATCCGCGCCAGATAGCGCAGCGTGTCGCACGCGATCACCGGGTTCATGCCTAACGTCTGCAGCGAGGTGATGATCGAGTCGCGCCCGAACGGCGTCGAGTACCACGGAATGCCGGCGGAGATGATCGGCAGATCGTCGACCTGGGTGTAGAGGGCGCGCAGGTCGATCGTCGCCTGGTCCAACGCCGTGTTGAACTCCGGCACGTTGGACACGAACCGCGTACACGAGTCGCGCCACCCGTCGTAGACGGTCTCCATCGTGTCGTGTCGGCGGCGAAACGTGCCGTTGCCCGAGTGGTGCGGATCCAAATATTCCGGCTCCGCGTCGGCCGGCGGGTCGGGGATCACGTGCCACTCGAGATGGTGCGGCTGGTTCGGCTCGAGGCGGAATCGCCACCGCGCACCATCCGAGCCGATGTCATCCGGCGTCATGTCGAAACACACGAGGCTCCGAATGATCCGGCCGTCGCG
>DASYXE010000097.1:0-2594 GCA_035935375.1 Gemmatimonadaceae bacterium
CCGGGGTGCCCCGAGTGGATGGCGGCGAAGCGCGACCGGTAGGCACTGGGAAGCGACACTGCGACGCGCGGTTGGAGGATGCCGTAGCCGCGCACGACGCGACCGCGCGCGGGATCGTACACCGCGCGATTGAGTGGATGCGCGAGCGCCCCGATCAAGTGCGGGGCCGCGTCGGGGGGAAGGACGGTGTCCGCATCGAGCGTGATCACGTACCGCGCGTGTCGAATCGCTCCCGTATCTCCGACGATCACCGAGAACGCGCCGGCCGTGCCGTCGCGCAGGTAGCGGTTGAACTCCGCGAGCTTGCCGCGTTTTCTCTCCCAACCCATCCACACGCCTTGCCGCGCGTTCCAGCGACGAGGCCGGTGGACGAGATAGAACGCGTCGTGCGTGCCGGCCGCGTACGTGTCATTCAACTCGCGCACCGCGCGCACAGCCGCGTCGACAATCGATGCGTCCTCGGCGCGCGTCGCGGTCGGCGAATCGGTGAAGTCGCTCAGGATGGCGAAATGGAGGTGCGCATCGCGATTCGCGAGAAATTGCACCTCGAGATTCTCGATCGCTTCGCGCGCCGCATCGACGCTCCCGAAGAGCGTCGGGATGACGACAACCGTCCGGTACTCCGCCGGCACACCGTTCTCGTGCAGGTCCAGCTTCGGCAATACGCGCGGCGGGAGAAACGCGGTGACGAGCTGGTTCAGCACGCTGACGGCGATGTCGTTCGCCGGGATGAGTCCGAACAGCACCACGGCCATCCACGCCGTTCGCGCCTCCGCGCCGGCCAGCCACAGCACGGCGCCTAACGCGACCAGCGTGCCGCTCACGATGCCGCCGGCGAACACCACGTTGGGATGCCGCAGCACCCAGCGGTGTATCGATTCGCGCACCGTGGCGCGGTAGGACGTGGCGCGCTCGAGGGCAGCGCGCCCGTCGTCGATGAGATAGTAGCCGACGTGTGCGCGATATCCGTCGGCACCGCCATCGCTCGTCGCCGCGCGGGCCAGATCCACTGCTTTCTTCGCGACGGTTTCTTCGGGTCGGCGGGTCCGCTTGGCGATCCGCTCCACGGCGTGGCGATATTCGTCCCGCGTCCTGAACGTCATGCGCGCGTAAGTGCCCGACGGATCCTGCCGCAGGATTGCCTCCATACGGCTCTGCCGGTCGACGAACGTGCGCCAATCCGTGCCGGCCACCGCGCGCAGGCTCGTGATGCTGTTCGCCATCATCATCTGCGTCAGGGCCAGGCGCTCGGTGGACCGCGCCCCGGCTTCCTCCGCCGTTAGGCCGTCTTCCGCGATCCATTGTTCCAGCCTGAGGAGCGGCGGAAAGGAACCGCGTGCCAGACGGAGCTGCTGGAGGAATCGGGACACGAAGTTCGCCGTGAGCGGCGGGTGGTTCGCCACGAAGGCGTCGAGGGTCGACGCGAGCGCCTCCGGACCCTCGTCGCTGGCATCGCGAATGCGTGCCGCCCACTCGTCCGCATCGCCGAGCTCGTCCAGGCGCTGCACCGTCCTGAGCGTCATGCGCCTAACGTTCTCGATCAGCCCGAGTCGGAGCATGGCGGGCACCGCCCACAGCTCGCCGATGGACAACGGCGCGATCTGCTGGAACGCGCTCACGAAGAGGTCGACGTTCTCGAGGTCGACGCGCCCCTCGGTGTGCGCGATCAAGGTGGTCGCCAGCTCGTAGACGCGCGGATAGCCGGCCAGCGGTCCGCCGGCGAGCTCCGGCAGCTCGCGGTAGTAGCCGCGCGGCAAGCTCTCGTGCACCTCCTGGATGTGCTCGTGCACGACGAAAAAGTTGTCGAGCAGCCAATCGCCGGCCGGCCCAACGTCGTGATTGCGGGCGGCGTCGGCAGCCAGTCGCGCGCGCGCGTCATTCAGAATGCGGCGCGTCGCGTTGAGCCGCGCGAGCAGGCGCGGCCGGCGCCGGCGCTGCGGCGCGGCGCTCAACCGCTGCTCGCGCGCCACCTCCTGTGCCCGCTCGGCCTGATGATCGACGCCTAACAGTTCGCCGCGGATCGGCCCGGCGAGCAAGTCATCCGCTCGTTCGGACCGGCGTGCGACGATACGCGAGAGAATGCGCGGACGGACGGTTGGACGCATTACCTCGAGAACGCGAGGCAGTCCGGGATCAACTCACGTTCGGTTCCTGCCGGCCGGACGCCCCACAGCCGCAGCCACCCGCCGTCCAAACGCTCGAGCGCGCACGACATCCAGCCGTGCTGCTCGGCGATGGACCGGTTCGCGGCCAGCCGATCCAGTAACGCGACGTACGCCGCCCACCCATCGCTGCTCGCCGGCCCGTTGGCGATCGCTTCCCAGCGGGCGTACAACGTGTCCAGGGAAACCAGAGCATTGGACATAGGGTCCTCGAATGATGGGGGACCGTGGTACGACTCGGCGGCGCCGCGCGGTTCCAGGGCTATCTGCAATGTAGTGACTGCCGTCGGCCGAGGGGCATGCCGGCGCGCGGCCGCACGCCCTCGGCGTCGGTGCGTATGGACCAAGTGACCACTACATGGTACTAGTCATTGGTCGCTTGGTCAATCCGACTTCCGCTGGTTTCCCGGTGCGGGGCGCTGCCGTCACGGC
>DASYXE010000098.1:0-4851 GCA_035935375.1 Gemmatimonadaceae bacterium
CTCATCGCGCTCGCCAACACGGCCGGTCTCATGCTCACGCAGCTCGAGCGGCGCGAGGTAGAGCTGGCCATCCGCGGATTCCTCGGCGCGTCGCGCGTCCAGGTGGTGTCGGGCGTCATGCGAGAGGTGCTCGTGCTCACCGCCGCCGCCATCGCGTTGGCCGTCGCGGCCGACGTCGCGCTGCTGCGCCTCTCGTCGGCTGCGTTAGGCACACTGCCCCGCGTGCCGTCGTTGTCCGTCGACTGGCGCGCGCTCGCGGTCGCATCGGCGTGCGGCGTGGCCGCGGCGCTCGCCTGCGGCGCGTGGCCGGCCTGGCGCGCCACCCGGCCCGGCGCGGCGGCCGGGTTCGCGCGCGCCGGCCGCGGCCAATCGTCGGACAGCCGGTCGCAGCGTACGTTGGTCGCGGCGCAGGTCGCGATCGCCACGGTGCTCCTCTGCAGCACGTCCCTGCTCCTCCGCAGCTACTACAACCTCGTCCACCTGGACCCCGGGTTCGATCCATCGCACGCGATCACGTTCCACGTGGGCGCCGAGTGGGACGAGAATCGCGATTCGGTGGGACGGATGCAGCGCGACGTCGTCGCGGCGCTCGCCAACACGCCGGGCGTGACGGCGGTCGGGTTCAGCAACTTTCTGCCCGCATCCGACGCCACCATCCGGTATCGCGTGCACCTGCTGGACATGACGCCCGGCGCGCAGGCCACCGAGCGCGACCTGCTCACGGTGGGCGAGCGGGGCGTGACCGAGGGCTATTTCCGTGCGTTAGGCGCGCGCCTGGTGACCGGCGCCGCGTGTCCCCCGCTCGAACACGCGCGCGACGGCGGCCCCAGAGTGCTCGTCAACCGCCGCTTCGTGGACGCCTATGCGCGCGGCCAGAATGTCGTAGGCCGTTTCCTCCGCTGGTCCGAGGACCGGCCGGACGCGCCCAACACGCAGATCGTCGGCGTCGTGAACGACATCCGCGAGGACAACCTGCGCACGCCGGCGGTGCCGTACGTGTACGCCTGCCTCGGGTTAGGCAACTGGCCCGACCCCGAGTACGTCGTCCGCACCGGCGGCGACCCGCGCGCGGTGCTCGCCTCCGTTCGGTCGGTGGTGCACGGCGTGGACCCCACGCGAGCCGTGTTCGGCCTCATGACCCTCGAGGACGACGTCGACGCGACCCTCGGCCGGACGCGTCTCCAGACCACCATCATCTCGGCGTTCGGAATCGCCGCGGTGACGCTGGCCATGATCGGCCTCTATGGCCTGGTCGCGCTGGCGGTGACGACGCGCCGGCGCGAGATTGGCATCCGGATCGCGCTCGGCGCGGAGCCCGGTCGCGTGGTGCGCGAGCTGGCGACGCGCGTCGGGTGGCTGCTCGTTGCGGGCGGGGGTGCGGGTGTGGGCATGACCGTCCTCGCCCAACGCGAGCTCCGCGCGATGGTGGTGGGCGTGGCGCCGCTCGACCCGCTCACGCTGGGCGCCGCCGTGCTTGCGTTAGGCATTGCGGCGGGCGTCGCGGCGCTCGTGCCCGCGTCGCGCGCGGCCAAGGTCGACCCGGTCGACGCGATCCGCGCAACCGAGTAACGAGACCCGTGCTGGCACGCGAGGGGCATGATCGTTCATCTCGTCGACGGGACGTACGAGCTGTTCCGCCACTTCTACGGACTGCGCCGGTTCAACAAGGGCGTCGATGCGCCGTACGGCGCGGTCATCGGCGTGCTCAACACGATCCTCGAAATGATCGAGGGCGGCGCCACGCACATCGGCGTCGCCACCGATCACGTCATCGAGTCCTTCCGCAACGCGCTGTGGGCCGACTACAAAACCGGTGAGGGTATCGAGCCGGCGCTCTGGGGTCAGTTCGAACCCCTCGAGGACGCCCTCGTTGCCATGGGCGTCGTCGCGTGGCCGATGGTGGAGCTCGAGGCCGACGACGCGATAGCGGCCGCGGCCGCCTGTGCCAATACCGACACGCGCGTCGAGAAGGTGTGCATCTGGACGCCGGACAAGGACCTCGCGCAGTGCGTGCGCGATGACCGCGTCGTGCAGGTGGATCGCAAGAGCAAGGTGATTCGCAACGCGGCCGCCGTGCGCGAGAAATTCGGCGTGGATCCCGAGCACATTCCCGACTATCTCGCGCTCACGGGCGATTCGGCCGACGGATATCCCGGCGTCGCGGGCATCGGCGCCAAGACCGCGGCGCGTCTCATCAATCGCTACGGCGCGCTCGAGTCGTTCCCGCCCGAGATTCTCGGTGCCGACGTCGAGCGTGCGCTGCTCTTCAAGCGGTTGGCCACGCTCCGGAGCGACGCGCCGGTGCTGCGCGACGTGGGCGATCTCGAGTGGCGTGGTCCGACGCCCAAGTTCAGCGAGTTCGTGGAGCGATTCGACAATGCGCGGTTGGGTGAGCGTGCAGCTCGCGCGGCCGGAGCCCTGCGGTAGCGTCGCGTGTGCCCACCCCTATAGATTCACCGGCTCGACACGGTCGACGCTTCCACGAGTACTGGGAATTGACCAACTTGCACGGCAGCCTTATTTTACGAGGCTCTGCTCATGGATGAGCTGAGCGTTCCGCGGCGCGGGTTCAAGCTGCTCGCGGGCACGGCGAACAAGGGGTTGGCGGAGGAGATCTCGCGCTGCTTGGGCGTCGAGCTCACCCGCGTCACGATCTCGCGGTTCGCCGATGGTGAGATTTTCGTCCGCATCGACGAGAACGTGCGCGGCGCGGACGTGTTCATCGTGCAGCCGACCAATCCGCCGGCGGATTCGATCATGGAGCTCTTGCTCCTGATCGATGCCGCGCGCCGGGCGTCGGCGGCACGCATTACGTGCGTCATGCCGTACTACGGCTACTCGCGGCAGGATCGCAAAGATCAACCGCGCGTGGCGATCGGGGCCAAGCTGGTGGCGAATTTGATCACGACCGCGGGTGCCAACCGTGTGTTAGGCATCGATTTCCACCAGCACGCGTTGCAGGGGTTCTTCGACATTCCCGTCGATCACCTGTACGCCGCGCCGGTGTTCGTGTCGCACTATCGCAAGAAGCAGTTGCGCGACCTGGTCGTGGTGGCGCCGGATGTCGGATCGGCGAAAATGGCGCGGGGATTCGCGAAGCGGCTCAACGGCTCGTTCGCGATCATCGACAAGCGCCGCCCAACGGCCAACGTCGCCGAAGTCTTGAACGTGGTGGGTGAAGTGGAAGGTCGGGATTGTCTCATTCCCGACGACATGATCGATACGGCAGGCACGGTCACCGAGGCGGCGCGCGCGCTCAAGTCACTTGGCGCCAAGGACATTTACGTTTGCGCGACGCACGCGCTGCTCTCGGGACCGGCTGTCGAACGCCTAACGGCGGCGCCCATTGCCGAAGTGACGGTGACGGACACGATCGCGATTCCGCCGACGCGGCGCTTCGGGCAGCTCAAGGTGCTCTCGGTGGGCGAATTGTTGGCGAAGGCCATTCGGTACACGCATTCGGATGAATCGGTGAGCTCGTTGTTCGAGTGACACCACGCAACCAGCGACGAGTGATACGCATATGACGGCAACCCTCTCGGCTTCCAAGCGCAGCGACACGGGCAAGGGCGCGGCGCGGAAGCTTCGCGCGGCGCAGATGATCCCCGGCGTCATCTATGGCCACAACCGCGAGCCCCTCGCGCTCACGATGAGCGGCCGTGAGCTGGATCGGCTCCTCGAGCGCATCGCGGCGGAGACCACGGTCGTGGAGCTCATGATCGACGGCACGATGTCGCGCACGCTCATCCGCGAGATCCAGCGGCATCCGTTCAAGCGCGAGGTGCTGCACGTCGATTTCCTCGAGCTCGTGGCGGGCGAGAAGGTGACGGTCGATCTGCCGATCGTGCTCGTCGGCACGCCGGAGGGCGTGCGCGCCGACGGCGGCATCCTCGACCAGATCCTGCGCGAGATCAGCGTCGAGGTGGACCCGGTCGACATGCCGAGCCACATCGAGCTGGACGTTTCGGCGTTAGGCATCAACGACTCGCTCCACGTGTCGGACCTCAAGGTACCGGAAGGCGTCGAGCTCTTGATCGACGCGGAGGCCACGGTGTGCGTCGTCTCGCCGCCGCACGTCGAGGAAGAGCCGGTGGCGCCGGAAGTCGGCGCCGAGCCGGAGGCGGCGGCGGAGCCCGAGCTCATCCGGAAGCCGAAGGGCGAGGACGAAGAGGGCGCCGAAGAGGAGAAGTGATCGCGCCGGCCGTCGCCGGTGCGACGTCCTGATCGAGGCCCTCGCCCATGAAGCTCATCGTCGGCCTCGGCAACCCGGGCCGCGACTACGAACGGACACGCCACAACGTCGGCTGGTGGGTGGTGGACCACCTGGCCGACGTTTGGCATCTCGGGGGCTGGCGCCAGGACGGCCAGGCGCTCGCCGTCTCCGGTCGGTTAGGCGCGGCGCACGTGCGGCTCGTCAAGCCGCTCACGTTCATGAACCTGAGCGGCGCGGCGCTGGTGCCGTACCTGCGCCGCCCAACGTTCGACGCCGCCACCGATCTCCTCGTCGTGGTAGACGACGTCGCCCTTCCGGTTGGGCGGATCCGCCTGCGCGCGCACGGCAGCGCGGGCGGACACAACGGGCTCAAGAGCATCGAGCACGAGATCGGCGGCCGCGAATACGCGCGGCTGCGCATCGGCGTGAGGCCGGTCGATCCCGATCGCCCGATCGGCGAGCTCGCCGATTTCGTGTTGTCGCCGTTCGGCGCCGCGGACCGGGACGTGGTCGTGTCGCTCTATCCGCAGGTGAGCGCCGCCATCGAGACGTGGGTCCACGACGGGATCGCCGCCGCCCAGAACCGCTTCAACGCGGACGCCGAGGCCTAGTGACCTGCGTCAGAAATTCGCGTGGCG
>DASYXE010000099.1:0-5929 GCA_035935375.1 Gemmatimonadaceae bacterium
TGCCTCGCTCCGCGAGTGTTCGGCGCCAACTTGGCTTGGCACGGTGCACACGCACATCGCGCAGTTCGACGGACGGCCGTTTACCCTTTTCTCCGCGCCGGACCGGTACGTGATGACGTTGTGGCGCGAGCGGTGGAAGGCGCCCGGCGTCTTCTGCATCCTGTATTCCGAGCTGGATGCGACGTGTGAATTGGACAACACCGTGAGCGGTCACGTGGTGTACGAGGACACGAAGCGCAACGGTATCGGATCCTAACGAGAGTCCGGGATCGCATCGGAGGGCGCGTCGCGCCACACCCGCGCCCCGCCATTGGCGAAGGGACCGCGATACACGGAACCGGCGTTAGGCGCCTCGCTCACGTGTGCCGCGAGTTCTTGTGCGGCCGCGTCGCCGTCGACGATGCCGTAGACCGCCGGACCCCAGGAGCTTTGCCCCACGCCGGGCGCACCCCATTCGGTCATCCGTGCGATGAGTGATGCGCTCCCGCCGGGTGAGAATGCCCCGCCCTGTGCCGGCGCGAACCATCGGCCGTTGATGCACTGAATCTCCGTGAGGGCATGGCCGAACGTGTGCAGATCGCCTTCGGCGAGCGCGGGCAAAAGCGCCATGAGCACGAGGTGCGAGACGCGCATCACGCTGCGCTCCGGCGGCGGCGGCAAATGCGCGAACGCCGCGGTTTCGGCGGCGCCGCTCATGCCGGCTTGGCCGGGCGGCACGGCAACGACGCATCGCCAGGCGGCCGGCATGTCGAAGCGCGCCAGCTGCGGTGCGGGATCCTTGCTGCCGGCGCGCCGGCCGCCCTCGAGTACGAATCCGCCCTGCGCGAACAACCACGTGCCGATGGCCGATCGTTGGGCACGGCCCGTCACACGCGCCAGATGGTCGACGTCCGTGGGCAGCTCATAGAGCTCGGCTAACGCGCGTGCAACGGCGAGCGCGAGCTGCGTGCCGGAGCCCAGGCCCGAGTGCGCGGGAATCGCGCCGTGGATGCGGATCTGTGCGCCGGTGTCGATGCCGTGATGGGTGAGGAACCGGCGGCCGAACTGCACGGCGCGATTGGCGGCGGGCGACGGCCCTTCGGCGGTGAGCGACGCGGCGCGGACGGCTTCGATGAGGAGCGACGGGTTCGGCACGGCCGCGCCGATGCCGCCGAAGCGCCGGCCTAACGCACCGCGGAGATCGAGCATGCCGAAATGGAGGCGCGCCGGCGCTTCCACGAACACCGCCGCCGCCGACGACGAATCAGCGCGCACGGGAGGCAGGCACCTTCAGCTTCCCGCGCACGTAATCGGTGAGCAGGGCCATGGCGTCGTGCTCGCGCGGGCCGGCCGTCTTGTCGACGATGACTTGCAGCCGCTTGAAATCGCCGAGTATCTCATCGGCGGGGAGCAAATGCGTGCGCGTCGAAAGGATCGCCGCTTCGAGGACGGCGTTGCGCGCACGGTTGAAGCCGAGGAACTCGCGCTGGGTGCCGTGGTGCACGACGCGGGTCTCGATGCGCGAGCGCGGCGGCGTGGCGTCGATGGAGATGACTTCGATCTCGCGCCACGAGCACGCCGCATCGAGCACCACACCCTTGACGCGCACGGCGGGGTGCGTGGGGAACGTCGCGGTGCCGATCGCGGTGCGTGCAAAGATGAGTACGTCGTCGGTGAGGTTGACGACGGCGGCGCGGGTGGCGCTGACGTTGCGAAACGTGGTCGTCTCGAGGAACGGTTTGATCACCAGCACGTCATCGCCCCAGTCGACGCCCATGGGGGCGATGTTGACGCTCCCCTGCGCATCGACGCTGGTGAGGATGGATTCGATGATCACGCCGGGCACTCGCGACAGACGAGCGCGGCGAACGCGTCGGCGAGGCGCGCGGTGACGGGACCGGGCGCTCCGTCAGGCATCGCGCGGTCGTCGGCGCGCGCGAGCGGGACGAGCTCGCGAAGGGAGCTGGTGAGGAACGCTTCGTCGGCTGCGGCGAGGTCGCGCGGGAGCAGAACGTCCTGGCTCGCGTCGAGGCCGATCGCCGCCGCAAGCTCGAGGACGACGGCGCGCGTAATGCCCGGCAGCACGCCGCAGGCAAGCGCCGGCGTGCGGAGCGTGGAACCGCTCACGAGAAACAGATTGCTGGCCGTGGCTTCCGACAGGTGGCCGCCCGTGTCGAGGAAGAGCGCGTCGTCGGCGCCGGCGGCGCGCGCTTGCGCGAGCGCCACGACGGCGTCCGTATAAGCGAGTGTTTTGACGCCCGCCGTGGGCGCGAATTCGTTGCGGCGGCCGGCGGCGGTGCGGACGCGCACGGCGCGCGCGGCCAGCGACTCGTATGGCGGTAACGGGTGCACGGCGAGGACCGTGACCGGATCGGCGGCGGCGGGGGCGAGGCCGCGCGGGCCGACGCCGCGGCTCAGCGTTAGGCGTAGTGCGGCGTCCGCCCAACCACGCCGGCGCAGCGCCTCGGCTGCGGCCGCGATGGTGGCGGGGACGTGGTCCGGCACCGCGATGCCGAGCACCGAGGCGCCGGTGGCGAGTCGCTCGAGGTGCCGGTCGACGCGGAACACCGTGCCGTTGTATGCGCGCATCGTCTCGAACAGGCCGTCGGCGAGCGTGAAACCGCGGTCGAACGCGGAGACCGCAGGGCGTGACGCGTCGGCGGGGCGTCCGTCGACCCACAGGAGCGGCCCGGTCCCTTCGTTAGGCGCACGCGATGCGTGTGGGACGTCTGCCGCGCGTGCGGCGTGCGCGGCTGTCATCTCACGAGCTCCACCGGCGGCGGGATGAACTCCTCGGACTCCGGCGTGGCAAAGGCGAGGTCGGCGCGGTCGGGAAGCGTGTCGCCGCGCGCGTCGTCGCCGCGCAGGAAGCGATCGAGCAGGCGATAGCCGTACTCGGTGAGCGCGGACTCGGGGTGGAACTGCACGCCGATCACCGGATGTTCGCGGTGCTCAACCGCCATGATTTCGCCATCGTCGGATGTGGCAGTGACGCGCAGCGACGAGGGCAGCGAGGCCGGCGCGATGACCAACGAGTGGTAGCGCGTCGCGACGAACGGCGACGGGAGGTCGATGAAGACGCCGCTGCCGTCGTGGTGAATGCGCGACGTCTTGCCGTGCATGGGTTGGCGCGCGCGCACGATCTCGGCGCCGTACGCCGCACCAATGCATTGGTGTCCCAAGCAAACGCCGAGGATCGGAATGTGCGCGCCGAACCGGCGAACCACGTCCGTCGAGACACCCGACTCGGCCGGTGAGCACGGGCCGGGTGACACGATGATGCGCTCCGGCCTCAGCTCGGCGATCTCATCCAGCGACACGGCGTCGTTTCGACGAACGAGCGGCTCATTGCCCAACTCCCGCACGTAGCGCGCGAGGTTGTAGACGAACGAGTCGTAATTGTCGATGAGAAGAATCATGGTGACGCCGAGAGCGGCCTCGGGAAGTCAGCGATGCGCGGGCTGGCCGGCTGGAGCTAGGGCATCGATGAGCGCGCGTGCCTTGTCGAGGGTTTCGCGGTACTCCTGTTCGGGATCGGAGTCGGCAACGATGCCGCCTCCTACACTAAAGTACACCGTGTCATCGAGCGCCTGATAGGTGCGGATGACGATGCTGGTGTCCATGACGCCGGTTACGGCGATGTAGCCGATCGAGCCGCAGTAGACGCCGCGGCGCGACGGCTCGAGCTCGGCGATGATCTCCATGGCGCGCACCTTGGGCGCGCCGGTGATCGATCCGCCCGGGAACGTCGCGGTCAAGAGGTCGACGGCATCGCATCCCGCCTCGAGCTCGCCGGTGACCGTGGAGACGAGGTGGTGCACCGTGGAATAGTGCTCAAGTGCGAATAATTCGGGGACGCGCACCGAGCGCGGCGCGCACACTCGCGACAGATCGTTGCGCAGCAGGTCGACGATCATGAGGTTTTCGGCGCGGTCCTTGGCGCTGTCGGCGAGAGCGCGGCCCAGCGCCGCGTCGTGGACGGGGTGCACGCCGCGCGGGCGCGTGCCTTTGATCGGACGCGCTTCGACGCGTCGCGTGTCGTCGAGGCGAAGGAAGCGCTCCGGCGAGGCGCTGAGCACGTGCAGTTCCTCGAAGGCGAGGTAGGCGGCGAACGGCGCGGGATTGACGGCGCGCAGGCGCTGGTACAGCGACCAACTCGACTCACGGAGCGGTGCCTCGAGTCGCTGCGAGACGTTGGCTTGAAAGATGTCGCCCGCCACGATGTATTCGCGCACCCGCGTGACGGCATCGAGGTAGCCGCGGTGCGTGAACGAAGACCGGAGTCCCACGGGTGCCGCGGCCGCGACATCCCTGACCGGATAGGACGGTGCGCGCGCGATCGCTGCGCGGCGGTGCGGCACGTGCTGCCCACCGGATGCCGTGCCGGGTACGGCAGCGAGGCGTCGAGCGATGTCCGTTAGGCGGAGCCGAGCGCGCTCGCCGCGAGACCGGCCTTCGTCGGGCAGCCCGGTGGACACGATCCAGGCGCGGTTCGCATCGTGGTCCCAGGCGACCACGCAATCGTAGAGGCCGAGCACGACATCGGGGATGGACAGATCGTCGTAGCGCGGCGTCGGGAGACGCTCGAGGACGGATCCCCAATCGTACGCGATGTAGCCGGCGGCGCCGCCTTGGAACGGCGGCAGGTCGGGAAGCGGATCAGCGTGGAACGGCTGCACGAGCCGCCTGATTTCCGCCAGGCTGTGACCCTCGACCGGCGTGCGCGAACCGTCTCGATAATCGAGCCGTTCGGCGCGTCCCGCTTTGCAGCGCACGACGATCGCGGGATCGGCGGCGAGGAACGAATAGCGGTCGCGGGCCGCCGCGTCGCGCGCGTGGGCGTGCGTGGCGCTGTCGAGGAACAGGAGATACGGCAGTCCGAGGAGGGCGGCGCACGCCGACGCGGGGTCCGGCGCGGGGACGAGCTCCTCGACGAGCGGAAGCGTCACGCGGACGGCGTTCCGCTGTCCTGCGGGTCGGTTCCCTCGCGGGCGCGGGCGGCGCGCTCGGCGCGGCGGGATCGTTGCGTTAGGCGAACGTGCTCGCCGACCGCGTCATCGGGCGGCGTGAGGTAGCCCCAATCGAGCTGGCCTTCCTGCCGGTAGGTCTTGCCGAGGGTGATCGCGAGCTTCGCCTTGGCGAGCTCCTTGCCGAGGTAGAACGCGTGGGTGGCCTCGGTCACGCCTAACTGCGAAAAGATCTCCTGGATGTCCGTGCCGCGGATGAACAAGTCGCGATTGAGCACAACGATCGAATCCCGGTCCGTGAAGATGCGGAAGTTCGGATCGGTGATGTGCGACTGCAAGTCGCGCAGCTCGGCGTCGGTGAACGACAGGATGCGCTGGTCTTTGAGGGTGACCAGCCGATCGTCGATGTGTTTGGGCGCGACCTTGTTGCGAATCGCGTAGCGCATGAGCCGCCGTGCGATGTCGATCTCGCGCACGGCACCGCGCGCCCAGCCGATGACTTCGGTGGTGAGCACGGTGCGGACGCCCAGCTCCTCGCACACCGCGATGAGGATGGCGTTGACGCCCGTCGTGTCGGCGGCCGTCAGCTCGGTGAGGTTGCCGATACCCATCATCATCGGGACGTCGGGATAGCGCCGGCGCGTCTCGATGAACCGCTCGAGCGAGGCGACGAACCCGAATCCGATCGGCTCGATGACGGGGTCGATGAGAAACGGTATGCCTAACGACCGGAGGGTGCCGATGGTGGCCTCGAGCGTGTCGAGCGACGCGCCGAAATCGGGGATCGCGACCACGCGCACCCGACGGCCGCCGAGCCGGTGCGCGACGTCGAGATTCGAGGAATTGACGCTGAGCACGAGGGACGCGCCCGCATCGACCGCCGTCATGATCTCGTCCGGGTCGAAGCTGTCGATGCTGACGCGCATTCCGGCGCCGACGAGCTCGCGCACGACGGCGCCGAGCTCGGGGAATGCGAGGCCCGG
>DASYXE010000100.1:0-2382 GCA_035935375.1 Gemmatimonadaceae bacterium
GCGGCGAAACGCAACCGGCGCGGTACGCAGCAGATACAAGCGGACGCTGCGGAGCGGGGTCGCGAAATGGGGCTCGTCGAGCGGCGCAACGTCCCGGGTCCAGAGGGGCGCACACACGCCGGCCGCATTCGCCGCCTGCTCGACCATCGCGGACACATAGTTCTGCACGTAGGGCGCGAAACCGCTTACATCGACATGCTCCAACGTGGCGGCGAATTCCATCGGAGCGAGGCCCGCGAGAAGGTCGTGGAATTCGGCGAGCGCGTACGAGCGACTGCTGTCATCACGCAACGCAGCGAGGACGCCGGCGAGACGCGCATCGACGTCGGGAAGCGCGCGCGCCAACACGTACGCCGAGACGTCGAGGCCCGCCGTTCGGGCGCGTCGCTTGATCGCGGCCTTCTCCGCTGTGGTGACGCGGATCTGTAACTGCTCCGACCGTGCGGGCATGATCCGAAAGCTCGCCCTCGGTGGGCCTCATGTCAATACGTACGTATTGACGGACAACGAGAGGCGCTCGCGCGTCACATCTCGCCCTCCCATGAGCACCCCGGCCTCCCGCTGCGTTACGGGTCGCGCTCTCGTCGATTGCCCACCGGCCCTCGAGCCCGGCAGTCTTTTCCGACACTCATTAAGTATGTGTCCGCCGTATGTGCACGATCACGTCGTGCCGCGCCCCGTCGTCGACCAGCGGGATGGCCGGACCGTCGACCGACACTCCATCGACGCGCACGTCTGCGGCGCCGGCCGCCATGCCATCGCTCACGCGCACGACGATGACGTACCGGCTCCGGCCATAGCGATACTCGACCACGTACTCGGACCAGCCGCGTGGAATGCATGGATGGATCGTGAGCGTCGCGCCACGCTTCACGACACCGAGAATTGCCTCCACGCCCACGCGATACATCCAACTCGCCGAGCCGGTGTACCATGTCCACCCGCCGCGCCCAACGTGGCCGTCGGCCGCGTACACGTCGGCGGCCACGACGTAGGGCTCCACCTTGTAGACGTCGACATCACCCACCGTTCGCGAGCGCGTCAGCGGGTTGAGCATCTGGAACAACGCGAACGTCCGATCGCCGTCTCCGCGCCGTGCCGTCGCGAGCGCGGCCCAGAGCGCCGCGTGCGTATACTGGCCGCCGTTCTCGCGGACGCCCGGCAGGTATCCCTTGATGTAGCCGGGATCATGGGGCGTGCGGTCGAACGGTGGCGCGAGCAACAACACGAGCCGCGCATCGTCGCGCACCAGATGCGCCTCGAGCGAGCCCATCGCGCGCGATTGCCGCTCCGGATCGCCGGCGCCCGAGATCACGCTCCAGCTCTGGGCCAGCGAGTCGATGCGGCACTCGTCGCCTAACGCGGAGCCGAGGGCCGTGCCATCATCGAAGTAGGCGCGCCGGTACCACTCGCCGTCCCACGCGTCGGACTCCACCGCGCGCGCGTACGCGCCGGCTTGCGTCAGGAATCCGGCGGCGAGCGCGTCGTCGCCTCGCGCCGTTGCGTATGGCGCAAACGCGCGGAGCGTGGTGATGAGAAACCACGCCAGCCAGACGCTCTCGCCACGGCCGTCCACGCCCACGCGATTCATCCCGTCGTTCCAATCTCCGCCGCCGATCAGCGGCAGGCCGTGCGCGCCGGTCGTGCACGCCTTCCGCAGTGCGCGCACGCAGTGCTCGTACACGGAACCGATCTCGCTCGACACCGCCGGCACCTCGTACACCTCGTGCTCGCCCGGCTCGAGCGCCCGCATCGTGAGAAACGGCGCCGTCGCGTCCAGCACCGACGCGTCGCCCGTAACGCGCACGTAGTGATCGACCACGTACGGGAGCCACGCCATGTCGTCCGAGAACCTGGTCCGAACACCGCGTCCGCTTCCCGGGTGCCACCAGTGCTGCACGTCCCCTTCCACGAATTGGCGGCCCGCTGCGCGGACGATGTGCTCCCGTGCGATTGCCGGCGTTGCGTACACGAACGCCATCACGTCCTGCAGTTGGTCACGGAATCCGAACGCACCGCCGCTCTGATACAGCGCCGACCGCGCCCACATGCGGCACGAGAGCGCTTGATACAACGTCCAGCGGTTGAGCATCGCATCGAAGGTCGGCTCCGGTGTGCGCACGGTGATCACCGACAGTCTGTCCGCCCAACCGGCCACGGTCCGGCCGACAGCCGACCGTGCACGCCTCACGTCACGATGGCGCGCGACGAGCTCGCGGGCCTCGGCGTCGCGCGCGGCCGCGCCGAGGATGACCGCCACCTCGTAGGTCTCTCCAGGCCCGATGTCGATCTCGCACTGGAGCGCCGCGCACGGGTCGAGACCCACGCCCACCGCGCCGAGTAGCTTCGGCCGGACGCTCGCGGAGCCGCCGGCCGACGCCG
>DASYXE010000101.1:0-5672 GCA_035935375.1 Gemmatimonadaceae bacterium
GATCGGATGTGAACCCGATGCCGCGCATGACGCCGGTCGGTTGCGTTAGGACGAATGCGCTGTCGCTGCTGATGAGATTGTTCCGCTGGTCGTAGTCGAGCAACGACGTCTCGAGGCGCTTGTTGTCGGTGGTCACCACGACGACGTTCTTGCGCGCCTGCATCGTGCCGCGCACCGAGTTGTACGTGCCTTCCAACGACGTGAGCACGGCGTTCTCGACACCGGTGGTGGTGTAGAACGTCGTTTTCTCGTTGCGCGCCTCGATGCGCGTGCTGCCGTCGAAGAAGTACGCGGTGTCCGCCTGGAGCTTGGCGCGCAGCAAGCCCTGGTCGGTGATCATGGTCGACACGCCGAACATCACCTGGTCGGCGGAATCAGCCAGGGGATTCGCCGAGCGCACCTTGGGCTCCGTGCCGTTGGAGCACGCACCGGCGGCGGCGATGCCGCACAGGGCGACGATCCAGTGGCGCATCACGAAATGCCCGCGCGCATGAGATCGTGCAGGTGCACCATGCCCACTACGCGATCGTCGCCGTCCAACACCGGCATGGCCATGATGCCGAACTTCTCCATGCGATAGACCACGGCGCTGCCGAGCTCCTCGGCGCGCGCCGTTTTCGGTTGGCGGTTCATTACACGTTCGACCGGCACCGTGAACACGTCGGTTTCCCGCTCCATGAGTCGCGTGAGGTCACCTGCCGTTACGACACCGACCACCTGACCTGCGTCGTTCACGATGGCCACCGTCCCACGGCGCTCGGCGAGCATCATCACGGCGTCGCGCATCGTCGCGCCCCGCTCGAGCACCGGCAGCTTATCTGTCACCATCACATCGCAGACGCGCGTGAGCAAGCGCTTGCCGAGCGAGCCGCCCGGGTGCAGCCGCGCGAAGTCCTCGCGTCGAAATCCCTTGTGCTCGAGCAGGGTGACGGCGAGCGCGTCGCCCATCGCGAGTGCCGCCGTGGTGCTCGTGGTGGGCGCGAGATCGTGCGGACACGCTTCCTCGCGCACCCGCGTGTCGAGCACCACGTCGGCGTGGCGGCCGAGCGTCGAGTCCCGCGCGCCGGCGATGGCGATGATGCGTACGCCTAACCGCTTCAGTTGTTCCAACAGCGGAAACAGCTCTTCGGTTTCGCCGCTCTTCGAGATGAGAATGGCCACATCTGACGGGCCCACCAGACCGAGATCGCCGTGCACGCTGTCCACCGGGTGCAGATACGTGGCCGGCGTGCCGGTGGACGTGAGCGTGGCCGCGATCTTCCGTCCGATGAGCCCCGACTTGCCCACACCGGCGACGATCACGCGTCCCTTGCACGCCACCAACAGATCGATCGCCGCCGAAAACGAGGCGTCGAGGTTGCGCTCGACGTCCTCGAGCGCTTCGCGCTCCATACGGAGCACCCGCCGTCCGCGCTCGAGGGCGTCCATGCTCACAGCGTCGCCTCGAGCGGCGTCTCCGCGCGCGCCGCGAGATAGAGGTCCAGCGCGCGCTGCCATTCGCCGCGTGCCCTCAGAAGGAGCTCGGCGAACTCGCGCACGGCGCCGCGTCCGCCCGCCCGCTCCAGTTGCACGGCGCAGACGTCGCGCACCGTCGGCACCGCGTTGCCGACCGCGACGGGGAGCGCGACCTCGCGCAGGATCGGAAGGTCGGGGATATCGTCGCCCACGAACGCGGATTCCTGCGCCGTGACGCCGTGGCGCTCGAGCACGCGCCGCAGCGCGGGGAGCTTGCGGGCCAACGCATCCTGCGCGACGTCATCGGCGCGCAGTTCCTTGCCGCGGAGGCGTACGCTCTCGGACACGCGGCCGGTGATGATCACCACCTTGAGTCCGACGTGTCGCATGAGCTCGATGCCCAGACCGTCCTGGACGTCGTAGCGCTTGAACTCCATGGCCGCGCCCGCCACGTCACCCAAGTAGATGCCGCCGTCGGTGAGCACGCCGTCGACGTCGAGGCCGACGAGCTTGATGCGGCGCGCGAGCGCGGCATCGATCACTGGCGGCACGTGTCCCACACCTCGACCAGTTGTCTGACTAACGTATCGAGCTCGGACAACGGGAGCATGTTGGGTCCATCGCTGGGCGCGTTGTCCGGATCGGGGTGCGTTTCGAGGAACACGCCGTTGGCTCCGGCGGCCACCGCCGCGCGCGCCAGTGCCGGGATGTACTCGCGCACGCCGCCGCTCGCGCCGCCGTCGCCCTTGCCCGGCTGCTGCACGCTGTGTGTGGCGTCGAACACGACGGGCGCCGAGCACGCCGCGGCGAGGCGGGCGAACGCGCGCATGTCGACCACGAGGTCGCCGTACCCGAAGAACGTGCCGCGCTCGGTGATCGCGATTTCGGGCCGCCTCACGCCGGCGCGTCGCACCTTGTCCGCCGCGCCGCGCATGCCCTCGGGGTGCATCCACTGCCCTTTCTTGATGTTCACCGGCTTGCCCGTGGCGCCGGCGGCGACGAGCAGATCGGTTTGGCGGCAGAGAAACGCCGGGATCTGCAACACGTCGACCACCTCGGCGGCCGTCGCGCACTGCTCCGGCTCGTGCACGTCCGTTAGGACAGGGAGTCCGGTGCGGCACTTCACCCGGTCGAGCGCGGCGAGCCCTTCGTCCAGTCCCGGTCCGCGGTGGGCGGCGCGATTGGAGCGATTGGCCTTGTCGAAGCTCGCCTTGAAGATCACGCCGCCCGGGACCCGCTCGGCGAGCGTGGCGAGGTGGTCCGCCACGCGGTAGTTGAGCTCGTCCGATTCGACCACGCACGGGCCGGCGATGAGGAAGAACCGGTCGGCGGGAAAACGTTGCGACACGTCGCGCTCAGGTGGACGTGGCGGCGCGCGCGCCCCGGGTGGCCTCGCCGCGCACGCGCTTGGCCTGCAGGGCCGCGCCCACGAAGCCCGCGAACAGCGGGTGCGGACGCGTTGGGCGCGACTTGAGCTCGGGGTGGAACTGGCAGCCGACGAACCACGGGTGGTCGGGGAGCTCGATGATCTCGACTAACGAACCGTCCGGCGAGAGCCCGCTGAACCGCACGCCGTGCTTCTCGAATACGTCGCGATAGGCGTTCGAGAACTCGTACCGGTGGCGGTGCCGCTCGCTGATGTCCGATGCGTTGTACGTCTCGGCGACCAACGAACCGGGTTTGAGACGGCACGGGTACGCGCCTAACCGCATGGTGCCGCCCATGTCCGTGATGTGCTGCTGCGATTCCATGAGCGAGATCACGGGGTCGGCGCATTCGGGGGCGAACTCGCTCGAGTGCGAGTCGTCGAGGTTGCACTTGTGCCGCGCGAATTCGATCACCGACACCTGCATGCCGAGGCAGATGCCGAAGAACGGGAGGCCGCGCTCGCGCGCCCACCGGATCGCTTCCACCATGCCTTCCACGCCGCGCACGCCGAAGCCGCCGGGCACGAGCAAGCCGTGCACCGGGCCTAACAATTCGCCCGCGCGCTCGGCGGACGTGAAGAGGTCGCTCGAGATCCAGCGGATGTCGACGCCCACGTCGTTGGCGATGCCGCCGTGGATGAGCGCTTCGTGCACGCTCTTGTAGCTGTCCACGAGATCGGTGTATTTGCCCACCACGGCAATGCGCACGCGTTCGCTGGGCGACGTGATGCGCGACACCATCTGGCGCCACCCGCTCAAGTCCGGCGCCTTGCCGCCTAACCCGAGCCGCGTGACCACGCGGTCGTCCAGCCCCTGCTCGGCGAAGGCGATCGGAATCTCGTAGATGGTCGGCACGTCGCGGCTCTCGATGACCGACCCGAAGTCGACGTTGCAGAAGAGCGCAATCTTGCGCTTCACGTCTTCCGACAGCGGACGCTCGGCTCGGCAAATGAGGATGTCGGGCTGGATTCCGATTTCCATGAGCTCGCGCACCGAGTGCTGCGTGGGCTTGGTTTTCACTTCGCCCGCGGCACTGATGAACGGGACCAACGTAAGGTGCACGAAGAGCGCGTTCTCGCGGCCGATCTCGTGGCGGAATTGACGAATCGCCTCGAGGAACGGCAGCGATTCGATGTCGCCGACCGTGCCGCCGATCTCCACGATCACCACGTCGTTGTCGGGTGCGATCCGCTTCATCGCCGCCTTGATCTCGTCGGTGATGTGCGGGATCACCTGCACCGTCGATCCGAGATATTCGCCGCGGCGTTCCTTGCTGATGACGTTGAGGTAGACGCGACCCGTCGTGACGTTGTTGGACTGCGAGAGCGCGCGGTCGATGAAGCGCTCGTAGTGGCCGAGGTCGAGATCGGTTTCGGCGCCATCGTCGGTGACGTATACCTCGCCGTGTTGGAACGGCGACATGGTGCCCGGGTCGACGTTGATGTACGGGTCGAACTTCATCATGGTGACGCGGAGTCCGCGTTCCACGAGCAGTCGGCCGAGCGAGGCGGCGGCGATGCCCTTGCCGAGTGACGAGACGACGCCGCCCGTCACGAAGATGTACTTCGTCGTGTGCTGTGGTGCAGTCGATGGCATTACCGGTGCCTCGCGGTGAAATCAGTCCAACGGGAGTTCGCGCGTTCCAGATCGTCCTCGGTGTCGATGCTCGGCTCGGGCGGCGTATTGACCAGTGCGACGCCCATGGCCATGCCGGCGGCGAGCGGCCGGAGCTGCTCCAACCGCTCGATGCGTTCGAGCGGGTGCGGCGGCAATGCAACCCACTGCGCGAGCGCGGCCGGCGTGTACGCGTACACACCCAGGTGGCGGCGGACCATGCTGCGTGCAACGCGCTGCATGTCCTCGCCGTTCGTATTCGTCATGCGATCGCGCGCGAATGGAATTGCCGCTCGGGAAAAGTACAGCGCGCGCCCGTCGTCGGCACACACCACTTTGACGACGCTGGGCTGATCGAGGATCGCGGGGTCGTCGGGAATGGCGGCCGTGCCCAAGGGAAAGCCCCGGTCTCGCACCATGTCTATCGCGCCGGTCAATGCTTCGGCTGCGACGAAGGGCTCATCGCCCTGCACGTTCAGTATGACATCGAACTGGCGGCGGGCGAACTCGGGTCGTGCGACGACTTCGGCGATGCGGTCGGTGCCGGAGGGGTGGTCCGCCTTCGTGAGGATGCATTCAGCGCCGACATCGCGAGCAGCGGCTGCGACGTCGGGGTGATCGGTGGCGACGACGACGTAGTCGGCGATCTCGAGGTCTTGGACGCGTTGCCAGACGCGGACGACGAGTGGAGAACCGCCGAGGAGGCGGAGCGGCTTGCGGTGGAGCCGGGTGGCGCCGAGACGGGCTGGGATGACCGCGAGGGTGGTCACGGTCGCCCGAAAGGAGCGGTGCCGAACGCAAGATTCACGCCATTCAATATATAGCGTGTGGATGCAGGAATCCAGGGCGGTCGCATTAGCACCGGCAAGGCGGCAGCACGCGTGCGGGCGGGTCGCCTGTCCCGCTGCCGCGCTCCGTTAGGCAATGATGCCGGGACACGCCGCGCCGGACTGACTAGTGAGGTGGCGTCAGCAATCATGATAGTGGAGATGGGGAATCGGGAAGCGCTCGCTGGCGCTCGCTGTCCGAACCTCAGACGCGCTCCACTAGAGCCGGAACTGTCCCAGCTCGACGCCGCGTACGATGGCCGCCGCCGTGTCCGCCGCGGCCATCGCGTCGTCGCACACGATGTGGCGCGCGACCTGGTCGAAATCCCGATACAACTCGAGATACTGC
>DASYXE010000102.1:0-3586 GCA_035935375.1 Gemmatimonadaceae bacterium
AGGCGGCGCCAGCCGCCGCTTCCCTCGACCTCAGTCCCCGCTCGGGTTGGGCGCTGGCTCGGGCGTCGCGGTCGTGCGCGACCTGCTCCGCCAATGCGAGAACGCGGTCTGCATCTCGTCGAAGTACGTGTAGAAGACCGGCGTGACGTACAGCGTGACGAGCTGCGAGAACGCCAGGCCGCCCACTACGGCCACGCCTAACGGGCGGCGCGTCGCGGCACCGGCGCCCCAACCCACGGCAATCGGCAGCGCGGCCATGAGCGCGGCCATCGTCGTCATCATGATGGGACGGAAGCGCACGCTCGCCGCCTGCACGATCGCCTCTTGCGGCGACTTGTGCCCGCCCCGCTCGGCTTCCAGCGCGAAGTCGATCATCATGATCGCGTTCTTCTTCACGATGCCGATGAGCATGATGATGCCGACGAACCCGTACACGTCGAGGCTCAGACCGCACACGACCAGCGCCACGAGCGCGCCGAACGCCGCGAACGGCAGGCCAGACAAAATGGTGATGGGATGGACGAAGCTCTCGTACAACACGCCCAGGATCACGTAGATCACGAAGATCGCCAGCACCACGAGCAAGGCCAGGCCCTGCTGCGTGACCATGAACGCCTGGGCCAGCCCGGAAAAGCTCGCGGCGATCGTCGACGGCAGCACCTGCCGCGCCTGCGCTTCGACGGCCGACACCGCATCGCCTAACGACGCACCCGGCGCGAGGTCGAACGAGATCGTCACCGCCGGCAGCTGGCCGGCGTGGTTCACCGTCACCGGACCGATCCCGGTCTTGAACGTCGCCACCGCACTCAACGGGAGAATCGTCCCCGACGACGACCGCACCCACAGCGCGCGCAAGGATGGCACATCCTGCTGGAATTGCGGCAGGAGCTCCATCACCACCCAGTATTCGTTGGTCGACGTGTAGATCGTCGACACCTGCCGCTGGCCGAATGCGTCGTAGAGCGTATTCTCGATCTCGGTGGCGGACACGCCCAACTGGCCGGCGCGGTCGCGGTCGATGTCCACCGTCACCTGCGGGCTCGCGATGAGCAGGTCGCTCGTCACGTTCGCCAACTGCGGCAGCGCCCGGAGCCGCGTCTCGAGCGTGCGCGACGCCTGGTCCAACGTGTTGATGTCGCCGCTCTGCAGCGTGTACTGGTACAAGCTCTTCGTCGTGAGGCCGCCGATCTGGATCACCGGCGGATTCTGGACGTACACGGTGATGCCCGGCACGCCGCTCGTCGTGCGCGCGAGATCACGGGCGACGTCGTCGGCGCTCCGATGCCGCTCGTCCACCGGCTTGAGGTCGATCGTCATCTGGCCCTGATTCGCCGCCGCCGACGTGCCGACCGACGACGTCACCGACAACACGTCCGGATTCTTCGCGATGATCGCGGCCGCTTCGCCCTGGCGCTGGATCAGTTGGTCGTACGACACACCCTGCGCGGCTTCCGTCGTCGCCGTGAGCTGCCCTGTGTCATCGCTGGGGAACAAACCCTTGGGCGTCACCCAGAAGAGCCACGCCGTCGCCACGAGCACGATGAACGAGAACACCAGCGTGCGCACCCGGTGCGCCATCACCCAGTCGAGGCTCTGTTCGTAGCCCTCGAGCCAGCGCTCGTAGATGCGCTCGGTGGCCATGTACCACTTGCCGTGCGTGCGTCCGCGGTCCCCACGCAGAAACCGACTCGACAACATCGGCGTGAGCGTGAGCGACACGAAGCCCGACACGAGAATCGACACCGCGATCGTGACCGCGAACTCGTGGAACAGCTTGCCGATGATCCCGCCCATGAACAGGATCGGGATGAACACGGCGGCGAGGGACAGCGTCATCGACAAGATCGTGAACCCCACTTCGCTCGCGCCCTCGAGCGCCGCTTGCATCGGCGGTTTGCCCATCTCGAGATGTCTAACGATGTTCTCGAGCATCACGATCGCGTCGTCGACCACGAAGCCCACGGCGAGCGTGAGCGCCATGAGCGACAGGTTGTCGAGGCTGTAATGGAGCAGGTACATCGCCGAGAACGTGCCGATGATCGACATCGGCAGTGCGAGACTCGGGATGACCGTGGCCGACGCGTTCCGGAGGAACAGGAAGATCACGAGCACGACGAGCGCGAGCGTCAGCTCGAGCGTGAACGTGACGTCGTGCACCGACGCCTGGATCGAGGTCGACCGGTCGTACAGTAAATGCACCTGGACGCCAGCCGGAATATTGCCTTGCAGCTGCGCCAGCGCCGCCTTCACGCGAGCCGCCACGGCAACCGTATTCGTCCCGGGCTGCCGTTGGATCGCCAGGACGACCGCGCGCGACCCGTTGTACCAACTGGCGGTCTTCGTGTTCTGCACGTTGTCCGTCACCTGGCCTAACTCATCCAGGTGCACCGGGGCGCCGTTGTGATACGCGACGACCATGTTCCGGAACTGCTGCGCGTCCGACAACTGTCCGGTGGCTTGCACCGTGAGCGCCGTCTTGGGTCCCCAGAGCACGCCCGTCGGCAGATTCACGTTCTGGGCGGCGACGGCGGTCGCGATGTCCTCGAGCGCCAGGTTGCGCGAGGCGAGCTGGGACGGATCGAGCTGGATGCGCACCGCATACTTCTCGGAGCCGAACACCAACACCTGCGCGACGCCGCCCACCATCGAGAGGTGCTGCGCGATGGTCGTCTCGCCGACTTCGTCGAGCGTGTACAGCGGCACCACGTCGGACGTGAGCGCGAGCGTGATGATCGGTGCGCTCGCCGGATTGGTCTTCTGATACGACGGCGGCAGGATGCCCTGCGGCAGCGTGCGCAGCGTTTGCGTGATGGCGGCCTGGACATCCTGCGCCGCGGCGTCGATGTCGCGGTCCAGCGTGAACTGCACCACGATCTGCGTTTGGCCGAGGCTCGACGTCGACGTCATGTTGTCGATGCCGGCGATGGTCGAGAACTGCTTCTCGAGCGGCGTCGCGACGGTTGCCGCCATGGTCGCCGGGCTTGCGCCGGGCAGCAGCGCGCTCACCGTGATCGTGGGGTAATCGACGTTCGGCAGGTCGCTCACCGGCAGGCCGCGATAGGCGATGATCCCGAAGAACAGGATCGCCACCATGACCAGCGTGGTCATGATCGGCCGCTTGATGAAGAGCGTCGTGACGTTCATGCGTCAGTCATCCGCGCCCGGGGACGGCTCGGGCTCGAGGCGTGGACGGTGCAGCCGGCGGCCCAAGCGGCCGGGCAGTCCGGCGAGCCAGCTTTGCGCGCCGTCGAGGTACGTGTAGAACACGGGGGTCACGTACAGCGTCACCACCTGCGAGAACGCGAGGCCGCCGACGACGGCAACGCCTAACGGGCGCCGCGACGCGGCACTCGGCCCGACGCCGATCGCAATCGGCAGCGTGCCCATGATCGCCGCGCAGGTGGTCATGATGATCGGCCGGAATCGCACGCTCGCCGCCTTCACGATCGCCTCCGCCGGCGAGGAATGCTCGGTCCGCTCGGTCTGCACCGCGAAGTCGATCATCATGATCGCGTTCTTCTTGACGATGCCGATGAGCATGATCACGCCGACGTAGCCGTACACATCGAGCTCGACGTGCGTGAGC
>DASYXE010000103.1:0-10472 GCA_035935375.1 Gemmatimonadaceae bacterium
ATTCAGTTAGGCGCCCTGCTCATGACGCTCGCGCTGCAGAATCGCGCCGACGGCGAGGAGGCGCCGCGGTACCGGCTCCTCTCTGCCGTGGCCGCGGGCGTGCTGTTTCTGAACGCGACGATCATGACCACCGAGTACCACCGGCGCGTCCTCATGCATGCGCCGATGTTCTACGAAGTGGCGTGCCTGGTCTTTCCGTTCTATCTCGTCACCCTGGCGCGCGGATCGCGCCTGCGCTGGCCGACCACCGCCGTGACGGCCGTGTACACGGTCGTCATGCTGGCGATGGTCTGGATCCTTCCGCTGTTTCCGGCGACGCCGCGGTTAGGCCCGATCTACCAGAATACGACGCACATGGTGCCGCCGGACTTTCCGCTGCTGCTCGTGGTGCCGGCGGTGGTGCTCGATCTCATCTTCCAGCGTGCGCCGCCGACGGTGCGCGGCTGGCGGCTGGCCGCGGCGCTCGGCGCCGCATTCCTGGTCGTGTTCTTCGTGACGCAGTGGATCTTCGGCTCCTTCTATAATTCGCCGGCGTCCGAGAACTGGGTTTTCGCGTCGAACAACTACTACTATGCGCTGCCGAAGACGACCTACGCCTACCGGCACGCCTTCCCGCCGATGCCCGCCGGCCAACTCGTGCGCGGATTAGTGGTCGCGTTGGTGTTGGCCGTGTTGTCGTCGCGTCTCGGCCTCGCGTGCGGCGACTGGCTGCGCCGGGTGAAGCGATGACCGCCGGCAAGCGTGCGCCCGACGGCCTGCCTAACGGCTTGGCGACGTTGGGCGCCCTCGCCGTGCTGGTCGTGGCCGGCGTCGCGCACGTCGGCAGCCCCGACGTGTTCTACCGGGGTGTCGCGGGACCGTACGAGGTCGGCGTCGTCGTGCGGCCGCCCGGCGTGGTGCCGGCCCAGGTCGACGTCATTGTACAATTGTACAATAGCGCGGCCGACCGCGTCACCCTTCGGCCCGTGTACTGGGAAACCGGTACCGGCGGCGCACCGCCGGCCGATGTGGCCACGCCGGTGGCCGGAGTGCCGGGAACGTACGCGAGCCGCCTGTGGCTCATGACGACGGGCTCGTACAGCGTAAAGGTGGTGATCACCGGACCGCGGGGCACGGGCGCCGTCAACGTGCCCGTCATCTCGGCGGCCACGCGCGAGCTCCCGATGTCGCGTGCGTTAGGCGCCGGCCTGCTGCTCCTCGGCGCGTTCCTCGTGTTCGGATTGCTGTCCATCGTCGGCGCCGCGTCGCGAGAGGCCACGCTCGACCCCGGCGTGCCCGTCGACCGGCAGCGCCGTACGCGGGCGCGCGTCGCGGTCGGCGGCGCGGCCGCCATCTTCGCGCTGGCGTTGTTGGGCGGCAACGCGTGGTGGAACGCATCGGCGCGGGACTATCGGAGCATCTTCTACGTACCGCTTGCCGCCCGGGTGACGATCGCCGACTCCGCCGGCGTGCGCGTGCTGCATTTCGCGATCACCGACCGCCGCTGGTTAGGCCGCGAGCAAACGCCCCTCGTGCCCGACCACGGCAAGCTCGTCCACCTCTTCCTGGTGCGCACGCCCGAGATGGACGCCTTCGCGCACGTGCACCCGGTCACGCGCGACTCCAACGAGTTTCGCGTGGCGGTGCCACCGCTGCCACCCGGAACGTACCGCGTCTATGCCGACATCGTGCACCGCAGCGGACTCGCCGAGACGCTCGTCAGCACGGTGACGATGAACGCGGCCGCTGATCGAGCGTCGTTCACGCCCACCGACTCGGACGATTCATGGTCCTCCGAGGGCGGCCCGACTCGTGACGCCGCGCACGCCACGCTCGCGGACGGGTCGGTCATGACGTGGGATCGCGGCGACACGTCGATCGTCGCCAACCAGATCGCGCCGCTGCATTTCACCGTGCGCACGGCGGACGGGCGCCCTGCCGTCCTCCAGCCGTACATGGGCATGGCGGCCCACGCAATGATCACGCGCGATGACGGCAGCGTGTTCGTGCACCTGCACCCGATGGGCACCATCGCGATGGCCGCGCAATCGCTTTTCGATCAGCGGCAGACCGGTGACACGTCTCGCTCGCCAAGAGCCCAAGTGATGACCATGCCGAACGCGGCGTTGCCGGACACCGTCGGCTTCCCGTACGCTTTCCCTAAGCCAGGCCACTATCGCATGTGGGTCCAGGTGCGTCACGAGGGCCGGGTGCTAACCGGCACGTTCGACGCCGTCGTGCGATAGCCGAAGACCGGACAGGTCCGGACAATGTCGGAAAGAGCCGGACAGCGCATTGCCCGCCTCCCTGAGTCCCGATAAGTTCAAGGGCTGGCGGCATATCGGCCAACAACCGAACTCAACAATACCACATCGTGCGGATTACAGTCGTCGGGACGGGCTATGTCGGTCTCGTTGTAGGCGCGTGTCTGGCGGAAACTGGAAGCGATGTCACGTGCGCCGACATCGATGAGCGGAAGATCAAAGGCCTGAAGCAAAACGTGCTGCCGATCTACGAGCCCGGGCTCGAGGATCTGGTCGAACGAAATCAACAACAGAAACGCCTCAGCTTCACCACCGATGTCGGCGCGGCCGTCAAGAACGCCGAGGTGGTGTTCATTGCCGTAGGCACGCCCCCCGATGAGGATGGCTCGGCCGACCTGCGCCACGTGTTGAGCGTCGCCGACGTCATCGGCCGCAACATGTCGCGCGAGATGGTGATCATCACCAAGTCCACGGTGCCCGTGGGAACCGCGCGAAAAGTTGCCGACGCCGTGGCGAAGAACGCGAAGTTCCCATTCCACATGTGCAGCAACCCGGAGTTCCTCAAGGAGGGCGCCGCGGTCGAAGACTTCATGCGCCCCGATCGCGTCGTCCTCGGCGTAGACAGCGACTACGCGCGATCCGTGATGGCCGAGCTCTACGCGCCGTTCGTGCGCACGGGGAAGCCGATCCTGTTCATGGACATTCCTTCCGCCGAGCTCACCAAGTACGCGGCGAACGGCATGTTGGCGACGCGCATCTCGTTCATGAACGAGATCGCGAATCTCTGCGAGAAGGTGGGCGCGAACGTCGACAATGTGCGCAAGGGAATCGGCAGCGACGTGCGCATCGGTCCGTCTTTTCTCTTCCCGGGTCCGGGGTACGGCGGATCGTGCTTCCCCAAGGACGTGAAAGCGCTGTTGCGCACGGCGAACGAGAGCAAGGCGTCGCTCGACGTGCTCGATGCCGTGGAGACGGCGAACGAACGGCAGAAGCGCCGGTTGTTCGAGAAGCTCTCGTCGGTGATGCCGGATGGTTTGCGCGGCCGCAAGATTGCGGTGTGGGGCCTGGCGTTCAAACCGCAGACGGACGACATGCGCGAATCGCCTGCGCTCACGCTCATCGAGTCGCTGCTCGAGGCAGGCGCCAGCGTCGTGGCGCACGATCCGGTGGCCATGCCCGAGGCGAAGCGGCGGTTAGGCGACCGGATCGGCTACACGGACTCGAACTACGACGCGCTCGACGGGGCCGACGCGCTCGTCGTCGTCACCGACTGGAACCAGTTCCGCCACCCGGATTTCGAACGCATCAAGACCTCGCTCGCGCGTCCGATCGTGATCGACGGCCGGAACCTCTATCACCCCGAGAAGATGGCGGCGTTAGGCTTTACGTACCGGTCCATCGGTCGCGGCCGCGAATGAGGGTGCTCATCACGGGAGCCGCGGGCTTCCTCGGCTCCCACTTGTGCGACCGGTTCCTGGCCGACGGCCACCAGGTGGTCGGCCTGGACAACTTCATCACCGGCCACGCCGACAACATCGCGCACCTCATCGGCCAGTCCAAGTTCGAGTTCGTCCGGCACAACATCTCGACGTACACCTATGTCGCCGGTCCGATCGACGGCGTGCTCCACTTCGCGTCGCCGGCCAGTCCGATCGACTACCTGGAGCACCCGATTCCGACGCTCAAGGTCGGTGCGTTGGGCACACACAACGCGCTCGGACTCGCGCTGGCCAAGCGGGCGCGGTTCTTTCTCGCCTCCACCTCGGAGGTCTACGGCGACCCGCTGGTGCACCCGCAGCCCGAATCGTATTGGGGCAACGTCAATCCCGTCGGCCCGCGCGGCGTGTACGACGAAGCCAAGCGCTTCGCCGAAGCGATGACGATGGCCTATCACCGCTACCACAAGCTCGACACGCGCGTCGTCCGCATCTTCAACACCTACGGCCCGCGGATGCGCCCGCGCGACGGACGTGTGGTGTCCAACTTCATCGTGCAGGCCCTGGCCGGAGAGCCGATCACGTTGTACGGCGACGGCTCGCAAACCCGGAGCTTCTGCTACGTGTCCGACGAAGTGGAAGGCATCTATCGACTGTTCATGAGCGGCGAGAGCGATCCGATGAACATCGGCAACCCCGTCGAGTACACCGTCCGGCAATTGGCCGAGGTGGTGCTCGAGCTGACGGGTGCGCGCGTGCCGATCGAGACGAAGCCGCTCCCGGTGGATGATCCCAAAGTCCGCCAGCCGGACATCACGCGCGCGCGCGCGCTGCTCGGGTGGGAGCCGGTGGTGCCGCTGCGCGACGGCGTCGCCCGCACCATCGAGTACTTCCACTCGCTCGGCGCCGAGCGGTTAGGCGCGCGTGGCTGAGCGCGTGCTGGTGACCGGGGCGGCAGGGTTCATCGGGTCGCACGTCGCCGATGCCTTGCTGGCGCGCGGCGATCGTGTGTTAGGCGTCGACAACTTCGACGACTTCTACGACCCGGCGCTGAAGCGGGCCAACCTCGCCGGCGCGTGCCGGTCGGCCGCGTTCACTCTGGTCGATGCCGACGTGCGCGACGCCGCGGCGATGACCCGCGCGATCGCGGCGATCCAGCCCGATGTGATCGTCCACCTGGCTGCTCGCGCCGGCGTCCGCCCATCGATTGCCGCGCCCGCGGTGTATGCCGACGTCAACGTTCGTGGAACGGCGGTGCTCCTCGAGGCCGCGCGCGCCGCCGGCGTCCCGCGCGTGGTGGTTGCATCGAGCTCGTCCGTGTACGGCAACGCCAGCCGCGTCCCATTCTCCGAGTCCGACGCCGCCATCCAACCCGTGAGCCCATACGCCGCGACCAAGCGCGCCGCCGAATTGCTCTGCGAAACATTCGCCGAGCTCGAGCCGCGGCTCCGCATCGTGTCGCTCAGGTTTTTCACGGTGTACGGCCCACGACAACGCCCCGACCTCGCCATACACAAGTTCGCTTCACTCATTTCGAGCGGCCGTCCGATTCCGGTGTACGGCGATGGCTCGTCCTCGCGCGACTATACCTACGTCACAGACACCGTGCAGGGCGTGCTGGCCGCAATCGATCGCACGCGCGAGGGCGACGTGCGCCACGAGTTGTACAACCTGGGCGAATCGCAGACCACGACGCTGGCGCAGCTCATCGCGCTGCTCGAGGACGCGCTCGGACGATCGGCAACCCTCGAGCGATTGCCGCCGCAACCAGGTGATGTTCTCTGTACGTTCGCCGATATTTCGCGCGCACGCGACACGCTCGGCTATGCGCCTGCGGTGCCGATTCAGGACGGCATCCCTCGCTTCGTCGCATGGTTTCGCGACACCGCAGGCCGCGGCGCAACCGCGCCGCGGTGAACCGTCTCCTCGAATCCGGGTATCACCGCCGTCATGTTTGTGAACGCGCTACGCCGTACCCTTCCATTGCTTGCTCTTACGGGTCTTGCGGCCTGCCACCGGCACCCGTTCATCCCCGCGAGCTTCCCGTCCAAGGAAGCTCTCTTCCAAGCATCCCTGCAGCAGCTCAAGCTGCGGCACTGGGGCAATGCGGAAAACGGATTCGAGAAGCTGACCACTGATCTGCCGGCGCGCGATCCGCTTCTGCCGTCGGCGTACTACTATTTGGGCGAAGCGCACACTGGTCAGCGGGAATACATCCTCGCCGCCCAGGCGTATTCGCGTGTACCGGAGAGCTTCCCCGAAGACACGCTCGCCGGCCCGGCCACGTTCATGACCGGCATCTCGTATGCGAAGCTCTGGCGCAAGCCGTCGCTCGACCCCGACTACGGCCAGACCGCCATCAGCACCCTGCAGAGCTTCATCGCCGCGTATCCGGATTCGCCGCTCAAGCCGCGCGCCCAACAGGAGATCGACCGCCTAACGGAGTGGCTCGCGATCAAGAACTACGACACCGGGATGTTCTACTTTCGCCGGAAGGCTTACGACCCGGCGATCATCTACTTCAACGACGTCGAGCGGCTGTATCCGACCACGCAGCACGCCAAACTGGCGCTGATCCAGCTCGTGAAGTCGTACAAGCAGATCAAGTACCCGGAAGAGATCGCACAGACGTGCGCCACGCTCTACCAGAAGTATCCCGGCGACACCGAGGTCAAGGAAACGTGCGGACCACCACCCGCACCCGCGACGGCGACGCCGAAGCCCTGACCACGGTGCGACTGGGGCTCTTCGGCGGGACGTTCGATCCGCCCCACGTTGGGCACGTCCTTGCCGCGAGCGACGCGTACGAAGCGCTCCACCTCGACCGGGTGGTGTTCATTCCCGCAGCGAGTCAGCCGTTCAAGCAAGGAGCTGTGGCGGCATCCACGGACGACCGGTTGGCGATGCTGCGCCTCCTCGTGGGCGACGACGCGCGGTTCGAGGTGGATCCGATCGAAATCGACCGGGGCGGGTTATCTTACACGGTTGACACATTGGACGCGTATGCGGCCCGCCATCCGACGTCGGAGCGATTCTTGTTGATCGGCGACGACCTCGCCGCGCAGATCGCGACGTGGCACCAGGCGGATCGCATCGCGACGTTGGCGCAGGTGGTCGTCCTCGCGCGCGGTCTCGACGCCGACGTCTCGAGCGGACACGGCGCGTTGCCGCGCAGCAAGGAACGGCCGGCCATGCCGTCCATACGGATTGCGACGCGTCGCGTGGATGTGTCGTCGAGCGAGATCCGCGCGCGCGTGCGCGGCGGGCTGTCCTTGCGAGGATTCGTGACTGAAGCAGTCGCCGACTACATTCGGTCGGCGGCGCTGTACCGATAGGGGAACACGCACATGTTGAAGCCATTGCTCACCGCGGTCTTCGGCACGCGTCACGAACGCGAGATGAAGCGCGTTCAGCCGATCGTGGATGAAGTGAACGCGGAGTACGAGCGACTCCAGAGCGTGTCCGATGAGGAGTTGCGCGGGCAGACGGCGAAGCTGCGCGGCATCATCCACGACCGGACGGCCGAGCTCGAGGCCAAGGTGTCCGAGCTCAAGGAGCGCAAAAAGCTCACGCCGGACGCGGAAGAGCGCACGCAGATCGACGAAGAGCTGAACGGCCCCGACGGCCGCGCCGGCGTCGAAGGCGAGCTGCACGAAGCGCTCAACGAAGTCCTCGATGAGATCCTGCCGGAGGCCTTCGCCACCGTGCGCGAGGCCGCGCGTCGTCTGTTAGGCACCACGGTGATGGTCACCGGCCGCGAGATGGCGTGGGACATGGTGCACTACGACGTGCAGCTGATCGGCGGCGTCGAGTTGCACCTCGGCAAGATCGCCGAGATGGCCACCGGTGAAGGCAAGACGCTCGTTGCCACGCTGCCGCTCTATCTCAATGCGCTCGCCGGACGCGGCGCGCACCTGGTGACGGTCAACTCGTACCTCGCCCGCCGCGACGCGCAGTGGATGGGCCACGTGTACGCGTACCTCGGCATGTCGGTCGGTTGCATCGACGACACCGAGCCGAATACCCCCGAGCGCCGTGCCGCGTATCTGTGCGACATCACGTACGGCACGAACAACGAGTTCGGCTTCGACTATCTGCGCGACAACATGGTGCACTCGCTCGATCAGCGCGTGCAGCGGCCGCACTGGTACGCGATCGTCGACGAAGTGGACTCGGTGCTCATCGATGAAGCGCGCACGCCGCTCATCATTTCCGGCCCCGTGGGCAACGAGAGCGACGCCGCATACTTCGAGCACAACGCGGCCGTCGCGCGCGTCGTGCGCGTCCAGACGGAAGACGCCAACCGCCTGGTCGGCGAAGCGGAGCAGGCGCTCGAAGCCGACGACCGCCAGACGGCCGGCATGCGGATGTACCAGGCTCAGTTAGGCGCACCCAAGAACAAGCGCCTGCTCAAACTGCTCGCCGAAGGCGCCGGCAACAAGCAGCTCGTGCAGAAGATGGAGCTGGACCACATCGCCGATAAACGGCAAGCGGCCAGCCGACAGCAGTTCGGCGACATCGAGGAGCGTCTGCTGTACGTGCTGGACGAGAAGAACCACACGGTGCACCTCACCGACCGCGGTGTGGACTATCTCTCGCCCGATGATCACACCGCGTTCATCCTCCCCGACATCTCGGAGGCGGTGAACCACATCGATCACGATCCCGACCTCACGCCGCAGCAGAAGCTCGAGGCCCGCGCCGAGCTCGATCGCGAGTACGCGCTCAAGAGCGAGAAGCTGAACATCATCCATCAGCTGCTGCGCGCGCACGCGTTGTACGAGAAGGATGTGAACTACGTCGTGCAGGACGGGCAGGTGTTGATCGTCGACGAGTTCACGGGTCGTACGATGCCGGGCCGCCGGTGGTCGGAAGGCTTGCACCAGGCCGTCGAGGCCAAGGAAGGGGTGCAAGTGAAGGGCGAGACGCAAACGCTCGCCACGATCACGATCCAGAACTACTTCCGCATGTACGAGAAGCTGGCGGGGATGACGGGCACGGCGGAAACCGAGGAGACGGAGTTCCACGAGATCTACAAGTTAGGCGTGTCCGTGATCCCGACGAACAAGCCGGTGATTCGCGAGGACCGCCACGATCTCATCTACAAGACACGCCGCGAGAAGTACAACGCGATCCTCCAGGAAACGGAGCGGCTGCACACCCACGGCATTCCGGTGCTGATCGGCACGGTGAACGTCGACGTGTCGGAAACGCTGTCGCGCATGTTCCAGCGCGCGGGGCTCCGGCACAACGTGCTCAACGCGAAGTACCACCAGCGCGAAGCCGAAATCGTGGCGAACGCGGGCCAGCCGGGCGCGATCACGATCGCGACGAACATGGCGGGCCGTGGCACGGACATCAAACTCGGACCGGGCGTCACCCAGTCGCACGAGTCGAAAGTCAAGGACGCCGACGGCAAGGACGTCGAGATCGAAGAGCCGGGCGGTCTGCACATCATCGGATCGGAGCGGCACGAGTCGCGGCGCATCGACCGGCAGCTGCGCGGCCGCGCGGGCCGCCAGGGCGATCCGGGCGCGTCGCAGTTCTTCCTCTCGCTCGAGGACGACCTGATGCGCTTGTTCGGCTCCGAGCGCATCGCCAAGCTGATGGATCGGTTAGGCGCACAGGAAGGTGAGGTGCTGTCGCACTCGCTCATCACCCGCTCGATCGAGCAGGCCCAGAAGCGCGTCGAGATGAACCACTTCCAGTCGCGCAAACGGCTGCTCGATTTCGACGACGTGATGAACCAGCAGCGCGAGGTGATCTACTCGCTGCGGTCGTTCGCGCTCGAGGGCGGGGAAGAGCTCAAGGGCGAATCGCTCAAGATGGTCGACCGTGCGTTAGACCATCGCGTGGAAACCAACCTGGCGTCGGTCGAGAACCCCGAGGATTGGGATTTCCACCTGCTGCGCCAGGACCTGCTCATGCACTACCTGCTCACCGTCCCGCAGTTCGAGGACGGGGCCGAGGGCAGGCCGGACACCGTGCCCGATGCCCAACAGGACGCGCGCGACGCGGGACACGCGGCGTTCGATGCGAAATTCAAGAGCCTGAACGAATTCGGCATGCAGCTGTTGTCCTACGTGATGCTCAACGTGCTCGACGAAAAGTGGAAGGACCATCTGTACGATCTGGATCAGCTGCGCGCGGCGATTCAGTACCGTGGGTGGGGCCAGACCGATCCGCTCATCGAGTACAAGAAGGAAGCGTACAACATGTTCGTCGACCTGATGACCGACGTGTACAACACGTTCACCGAGCGATTCCTGCGTGCCCAACTGGTGTTCTCACCACCGCCGGCGCCCGCGCCGCCGCCGGCTCGGCCTAACGGAAGCGGGCCGCAGGACGGGTCGACTCCCGGCCGGGGACCCACCCGGCGGTACAACGCGCTCGGCATTCTCGAGGACGTGCCGGCGGAAGAACCGGAGTCCGCGTCGGAACCGGCAGCCGACACGCCTGCCCCACCCGCGCCGCCACAACCGGCCCGTCCAGCGCCCACCGTTGTGGGCGCAGGGCGCACACGTACGCTCGGCGACACGAGCAAATCGGCGAACGTCGACTGGTCCAAGGTCGGACGCAACGACCCGTGCCCGTGCGGGTCGGGGCGGAAGTACAAGAAGTGTCACGGCGCTACGGCCTGATCGGCGCCGGGCGAGCGCGCCGCGCGGTGGGCTTCGTCACCAAAACTGCAACTGCTCGAGAAGGATAACGAAAGGGAAACAAAGGATAACGAAAGTGATCGTGCGGCGCGGGCGGAGAGTGCGTTGCCTAACGGATAGATCGTGGTCGTTTT
>DASYXE010000104.1:0-1925 GCA_035935375.1 Gemmatimonadaceae bacterium
GCGGCGCCGCGCACCGTTCCGCACGGCCGCCTCCATGAGTCCGGTGGCCGACGAGCTCGCGATGTACACCGGACGCGCCGTCCGGAACACGTCGCGCAGCACCGGCTGCATCTCGGCGATCAACTGCTCCATCGGCCTGCCCCGATGCCCGATCATGGGCCGGAGTTGCGCCTCCAGGACCTCGGCCCGTACCTCCGTTGGGCCGGGCAGGAAGAAGCGCCCGAAGCGCGGACGCGTGATGACGATTCTCTCTTCGCTGTCGAGCGTAGCATGCGTCATGAAGGGCTCCCATCGGACGACCGTGCAGCCAGGAGTGCGACGCCGCGGTCGAACACGGCGCGCGCGAGGGACGAGCGGGGCGGCGCGCCGCCCAACGCCAGCGGAACCACCGGCGCGAGCGACGGACCGTCGATCACGCGGTCGGCTCGGCCAACGACGTCTTGCCGCCTAACCACGCCGGCGAAGGCGACGAACGCGTCGACGGCGGGACGCGCCTCGAGATCGGTCGCGCCATCGCCCACCAGCATCGACGGCCGCGGCACCGGCGGCTGCCACGCCGCGATCACCGCGCGCTTCCCACCCGACCGCGACAACGGCGACGACTCATCGAATCCGCTGTAGGATCCGTCGCCGTCAAACCGCAGGTCGACGGCGGCCACACGATCTTCGGGTATGCCAAGGGCGAGCGCCACGGCGAGCACGGCCGGTCTCAACCCGCCGGACACGATCCGGACCTCGATGCCTTCCGCGTCGAGCGCGCGCACCACGTCCCGGGCATCGGGCACGAGCGCCGACACGTACTGCTCGGCGAGCGCGTCCACGTCGCGTCGCGCAGGGCGAGCCAGCGCGAGACGACGGCCGTACACGTCCTCGAGCGCGGTGTGACCCTGCATGGCCGACGTCGTAAGGCGGGCGATCTCATCCTGGTGCGCGGCGCCGAGCACCTGGATGCCTTCGATGGCGCAGAGGGTGGAGTCGCAGTCGAAGATGACGCAGCGAAAACGCACGTCTTCCTATGGGTGGCAGAGCGCGGTGGTCGACGCAAAGCGTTGCATTCTTAATCTTCGTCACTGAACCGGTCGACACCAGCCTCGCGCGCCATGGAATCTGTCACGGAGCGCGAGGGGGTTACCGGCGCAGCCGCTCGTCATTAGCGTTCCGCGGTTCCCTCGCCTCGAGGCGCGATGCGTCAGTCCGGCCCGGCCTGTGACGAAGTCGCGCGACCCGAAGTTATTCCGGCATGACCGCATCCGACTCTGCCATCGTGCGTCGCGTGTTGGACGGTGACACCGAAGCGTTTGCGGTGCTCGTCGGCCGGCACCACGCGGCGTGCTTGCGTTTGGCCACGCACGTCCTCGGCACGCGCGAGGATGCAGAGGACGCGGTGCAAGAGACATTTCTGCGTGCCTACCGGCACCTCGGCCGATACGAAGAACGGGAGCGATTCACGGGCTGGCTGTTCCGCGTTCTCGTGAACCAGTGCCGCACGACGCTGGCGCGCCGGCGCCGTCTCGAGGCGCACATCGCCGAGGACGCACCCGAGCTGGCGTCGTGGGATGACGATGTGGCCGAGGGCTCCGAGCGTGACGAGATGCTGCGCACGGCGCTCGCGCGATTGCATCCGATGCAGCGCGAGGCGGTACTGCTGCGGTTCAGCGCCGATCTGTCGTACGAGGAAATGGCGGCGGCGACGGGCGCCGGCGTCTCGGCCCTCAAGATGCGCGTCAAGCGCGCCTGTGCGCGGCTGCGCGCGATGCTCGGCGAGTCGATCCATGCCTAACGAACGCGACGAGCTGCCGCGGTGGATGCAGTCGGCGCTGCGCGAGCCGGTCGCGGCGCGGACGGACCACGTGCACGCGATCATGGCCCTCGTGCGCGGGGCGGCCGACGCCGAAGCGCGGCTTCGGCGCGTACGACGGCGGCGG
>DASYXE010000105.1:0-2141 GCA_035935375.1 Gemmatimonadaceae bacterium
GCGACCCTGGTGCGCTTGCAGCGTGCCCACGTGAAACGCGCGCTCGCTCTCGCTCTGCAGCTTGACGTGCGCGAGCGTCGAGCCGTCGCCGAGTACCGCCTCCGTGACCGCGTTGGTGAAATACCCCTTGGCACCGCCCAAGGACACGTAGCTCTCGATGACCGTCGCCTTCGCATGGTGCCCGGCCACGATGAGCGTCCGCACGTGCGAGGCCGATCCGGCAGCGTCGGGAGTGGATACGAACACCAGATGCACCGGCGTGTCGAGCTCTAGGTTAGGCGCGAACTGGATCACCGCGCCGGCGTGCATGAACGCCGTGTTGAGGGCGGTGAACGCGGTCCGTTGGAAATCTGCCACTTTGCCCATGTGACGCTCGATCACGTCCGGCTGCTCGCGCAGCGCGGTCGCGAGGTCCGTCACGCGCACGCCACGCGGCCGCGCGACGCCGCTCGACAACGCACCGTCGAAGCTCCCGTTCACGAACACCAGCCGGATCCAGTCGGGCCGGCCGAACGTGAACGGCTCAATGTCGTTCGCCTCGAGCCGAACCGGACGCGCCGGCGCGACCGCGCGGAACGAGCCTTCCGCGATGGGCGCGACGCTCGTGAAGTGCCAGTCTTCGTTCTTGGGCGTTGGAAACCCCAGCGCCGCGAAGCGATCGATGGCCGCGCGTCTGAGCGGCAGCAGCCACGACGGACCGCCGCCGCCGCCGTTCGCCGCGAAATCCTCGAACTCGCGCAGCAACACGGGAGCGGTCACGCCACTGCCTCCGCCGGCGACTCCAGCCAATCGTAGCCCTTCTCCTCGAGCTCGAGCGCGAGCTCCTTGCCGCCCGACTTCACAATGCGGCCCGCCGACAGCACGTGCACGAAGTCGGGCACGATGTGGTTGAGCAGTCGCTGGTAGTGCGTGACGACGATCGTCGCGTTGTCGGGACGCCGCAGCTTGTTCACGCCTTCGGCGACGATCCGTAAGGCATCGATGTCGAGCCCCGAGTCGGTCTCGTCGAGAATCGCAAGGCGCGGCCTGAGCACGGCCATCTGCAAGATCTCGTTGCGCTTCTTCTCGCCGCCCGAGAAGCCGGCGTTCACGCTGCGGCTGAGCATGGACGGATCCATGTCCACCAGCGCGAGGTTCTTCTCCATGATGTCGAGGAACTCGAGCGGGTCGACTTCCTCCTGACCGTGCGCCTTACGGATCTCGTTGTACGCCGAGCGGAGGAAGTACGCGTTGGACACGCCAGGGATCTCGACCGGGTACTGGAATGCCATGAACAACCCCGCATGCGCGCGCTCTTCGGGCGGCATCGCGAGCAGGTCGGTGCCGTCGAGCGTGGCCGTGCCGCCGGTGACTTCGTACGCCGGGTTGCCGGCCAGCACCTGCGCGAGCGTGCTCTTGCCCGAGCCGTTAGGCCCCATCACGGCATGCACCTCGCCCGCGTTCACGGAGAGAGTGATGCCTTTCAGAATGTCCGCGCCGCCGCCGACCCTGGCCTGCAAGTTATTGATATCGAGCACGATGTCCGTTTCCCCGAATGATGTGACCGCAACGAGCGGTGCCTAACCGACGCTTCCTTCCAACGTGATCCCGAGCAGCTGCTGCGCCTCGAGCGCGAATTCCATGGGCAGCTCCTTGAACACGTCCTTGCAGAAGCCGGCCACGATCATCGACACCGCGTTCTCCTTGGAGATGCCGCGCTGCTGGAGATAGAAGATCTGGTCCTCGCCGATCTTCGACGTGGACGCCTCGTGCTCCACCTGTGCCGTGTCGTTGCCGACTTCGATGTACGGGAACGTGTGCGCGCCGCACCGGTTGCCGATGAGCATCGAGTCGCACTGCGTATAGTTGCGCGCGCCGGCCGCCTTGGGCGCGACGAACACGCGGCCGCGATAGCTGTTGTTGCCCTGGCCGGCCGAGATGCCCTTGGACACGATGTTCGAGCGCGTGTTGCGCCCCAGGTGCAGCATCTTGGTGCCGGTGTCCGCCTGTTGGTGGTGATTCACGACGGCCACCGAGTAGAACTCGCCCACCGAGTTGTCGCCCTGGAGTATCACACTCGGATACTTCCACGTGATGGCCGAGCCCGTCTCGACCTGGGTCCAGGAGATTTTCGAGTTGGCGCCGGCGCACTTGCCGCGCTT
>DASYXE010000106.1:0-4105 GCA_035935375.1 Gemmatimonadaceae bacterium
CCCACCCGCTCCGCGACCTCGAAGCCTAACGGAGCGAGCAGACGCACGATCTCGTGCTGCGCCACCGTGTCGCCGAGCACGGTGGCGACGCGAGCGGGTCGGAGGGACACGGCGCGCGGGACGCGCGGCGCCGGGTAGAGATCGCCGGGCGCGCCATCCACGCGGCCGCCGGCGACGGCCGCTACGATTTCGACGACGCGCGCCAGCGCGCGCGGCGGCAGCTCGGCGTCCACGTGCCGCTCGAAGCGATAGCTCGCGTCGGTCGACAGCCCGAGCGCACGGCGTGCGCGACGGACGCGCACCGGGTCGAAGTGCGCGACCTCGATGAAGATCGCCGTGGTCTGCGCCGTCACTTCGCTGTCGGCGCCGCCCATCAGGCCGGCGACTGCCTGCGCCCGATCGTGGTCGGCGATGACCGTGGTGTTCGCGTCGAGCGTGCGCGACACGCCGTCGAGCGTGACGATCTGCTCGGCGGCGCGCGCGCGGCGCACGACGATCTCGCTTCCGCCTAACTTGGCCACATCGAAGGCATGCACGGGTTGGCCGAGCTCGTGGAGCACGTAGTTGGTCGCGTCGACGACGTTGTTGATCGACCGGCCGCCCACGGCGACGATGCGCTCGACGAGCCAGGCGGGGCTCGGGCCAACGGTGATGCCGCGCATCACCGCGCCCATGTACCGGGGACATCCGACCGGATCCTCGAGGCGGACGCGCACGCCGCCGATCTGCATCTGGCTGTCGCCGCGCACGGCTGGTGCGAGCGCGGGCGACGGCGCTCCGGGCACCGGCGGCAGGCGCATCGCCGCTCCCACGGCGGCCGCGAGCTCCCGCGCCAGGCCGGCGTGCGACAGCAAGTCGGGCCGGTTGGGCGTGACGTCGATCACGAGGCGCGTGTCGCCTAACGGCATTGCATCGAGCAGCGGCGTGCCCGGTGCCGCGGTCGTCTCGAGCTCCAGAATCCCTTCGTGCTCGTCGCTCACCCCGAGCTCGCGGGCCGAGCACAACATGCCGTTGGACACGGCCCCGCGTATCTTGCGGCGCTCGAGCACGAGGCCGCCGGGGAGCGTGGTCCCGACGGGCGCGAACGGGTACACGGCGCCCACCTTTACGTTAGGCGCACCACACACCACGTCGAGCAGCGTGCCGCGGCCCGCGTCCACCTTGGTGACCCAGAGGTGGTCGGAGTCGGGATGCCGTGCCGCTTCCACGACGCGCCCGATCACGACCTCACGCAGGTCGTCGCGCAGGCGCACCATTTCATCCACCGTGCAGCAGTGCGCGGTGATGAGCTCGCGCATGCGCTCGGCGGACAGCGAAACGGTGAGCAACGATTGCAGCCAGGCGTGTGACGCGTTCATGTCGCGAACTGTTCGAGGAAGCGGACGTCGGAGTCGTACAGCAATCGGATGTCGGGAATGCCATAGCGCAGATCGGCGATGCGCCCCGGTCCCATCCCGAATGCCCAACCCGTGTACTTCTCGGCATCCACACCTGCCGACTCGAGCACCGCGGGATGCATCATCCCCGAGCCGAGGATCTCCATCCAGCCCGTGCCCTTGCACGCGGCGCATCCCGACCCGCCGCAGATGGTGCACCGCACGTCCATTTCGGCCGACGGTTCCGTGAACGGAAAGTAGCTCGGCCTGAAGCGCGTTTCGGTTTTGCCGAAGAAGCGCGTGGCGAAGTGCGTGAGCGTCGCTTTGAGATCGACGAAGCTCACGCCTTCGTCCACGGCCATGCCTTCGATCTGCATGAACACGGGTGCGTGCGACGCGTCGAAGAAATCGCGGCGGAACGCGTTGCCCGGCGCCAGAATGCGAATGGGCGGTGGATACGACTGTAGCGTGCGCACCTGCACCGGGGACGTGTGCGTGCGCAGCAACGCGCCCTTGCCCAGGTAGAGCGTGTCGTGCAGATCCATGGCCGGATGGTCGGGCGGAAAATTGAGCGCGCCGAAGTTGTACCAGTCGTGCTCGGCCTCTGGTCCGGTGGCGACCGTGAACGACAGCTCGCGGAAGATCTCGACGATTTCTTCGACGACGAGCGTGACCGGGTGCTTGGCGCCGCGCCACGCGTGGCGTGCGGGCATGGTGCGGTCGAGCGCGGGCGCGGCGGGGGCGGACGCGGCGAGCGCGGCGCGGCGATCATCGAGCGCCGATTCGAGCACGGTCTTGAGGCGGTTCACGGCGGCGCCGGCGCCCTTGCGCGCGTCGGCGGGCAGGCCCGGCAGCGCGCGCATGAGCTCCGTTAGGCGGCCGCTCTTGCGGCCGAGGAGCTCGGTGCGCGCCGTCTCGAGCGCGGCGGGCGAGTCGGCGGCCTGGACGCGCGCGCGGGATGTGGTTTCGAGGGCCGCGGCAGCCGCGAGGAATTCGTCGAGCGTCATTCGGGGATCGTCAGTGGATGACAACAACGCGGCGGCGAAAGCCGACCACTGGCCTTCGCCGCCGAGAGCAACCGGAGCGTGTGGAGCGATGCGGGGACCGCCTCGCTCCGGACTCGACCGCTGGCCGTTAGGCCGCGGAGAGCGCCGCCCGCGCCTTCTCGGCGAGGACGGTAAACGCCGCCGGGTCGTGCACGGCGAGGTCGGCGAGGATCTTTCGATCCACTTCGATGCCGGCCTTCTTGAGGCCGTCCATGAACACGCTGTAGCTCATGTCGTTCTGGTGTGCCGCGGCATTGATGCGGACGATCCAGAGCCGACGGAACTCGCGCTTCTTGTTGCGGCGGTCGCGGTAGGCGTACTTCCAGCCGCGTTCGACGTTTTCCTTGGCCGCCTTCCAGAGTTTGCTGCGCGCGCCGAATGCGCCGCGCGCGTGCTCCATCACCTGCTTTTTCCGCTTGAGCCGTGTGACGTTCGATTTGACCCGAGGCATGGGGGATCTCCTTAGGCCTGAATGAGGCGCTTGATGCGCTTGGTGTCACCGGTCGTCGCGATGAGGCCGGCGCGGCGGAGTCGTCGTTTCCGCTTGGACGTTTTTTTGGTGAGGATGTGGCTCTTGTACGCTTTGTAGCGCCGGATTTTGCCGGACCCGGTCTTCTTGAAGCGTTTGGCCGCACCCCGGTGCGTCTTCATCTTCGGCATGGGAGTCGTTCCGTCTCACTTGGGAGCGAGAATCATGGTCATGTTCTTGCCCTCGAGCTTGGCGTCGGTTTCGATTTTCCCGATGTCCGACAGCTCGTTGGACACGCGGTCGAGAACCTCTTTGCCTAACTCTGGGTGCGCGACCTGCCGGCCGCGGAACATCATCGTCACTTTCACTTTGTTGCCGTCGGCCAGAAAGCGCCGCGCGTGCCGCGTCTTGGTATCGAAGTCGTGGTCATCGATGCCGGGGCGGTACTTCACCTCTTTCAGGTGAATCACGTGCTGCTTCTTCTTGGCCTGGCGGGCCATCTTGGCTTGCTCGAACTTGAATTTGCCGTAATCCATGATGCGGACCACGGGCGGCCTGGCCAACGGGGCGACTTCCACGAGATCGAGTCCTTGCGCTTCCGCCTGCGCGAGGGCCGTCTCCAAATCCAGAATGCCTAACTGAGAGCCATCGGGCGCGATGACCCGCAGGGGGCTGATGCGGATCTGCCGGTTGACGCGGACGCGTTTCGTGCTGTCCTGTATGGGCGAGGTGCCTCCTAGCGTGAGAAAAAAATCGCGGACGCCTCTCCGGAGTCCGCGATGCCCGACGACCGCCTGATCCCGGGCGGCGTCTCGTGCACTGAACTCCTGCAGCACACCTCATGCGCGTATCACACGAGGGCCGGAGGGTGAGAGCGGTAGGCCGCTCTGCTTACCTGATTGTCACCACACAATTTATCCGCGGTCGGGCGGGCAGTCAATCGGCGGGGTTGGTATTCTGCCCAAGGTCGCCTATCGAACCGGAACAGCGCCGCGGCCAGGGCCGCCTCGCTTGGCAGCGGCCGGCTGGCCGGGTTTCTTCGACAACGGCGTTGAAGGATAACAAAAGGGAAACTGAGGATGACGAAAGTGATCGTTCTGCGCGGGGGAACGAGCGTTGCCTAACGGATAGGGACGATTGTTGTTGTTTGAGACAACAATACGTTACTTCCCAGTGTGCTATCGCAGTTTCCCCCGTCGCAGAACGATCACTTT
>DASYXE010000107.1:0-5101 GCA_035935375.1 Gemmatimonadaceae bacterium
AAAAGGGAAACTGAGGATGACGAAAGTGATCGTTCTGCGCGGGGGAAAGAGCGGTGCCTCACGGGTAGGAACGGGTGTTGTTGTTTGAAACAACAATACGTTACTTCCCAGTGTGCTATCGCAGTTTCCCCCGTCGCAGAACGATCACTTTCGTCATCCTCAGTTTCCCTTTTGTTATCCTTCAACGCCGTTGTCGAAGAAACCCGGCCCGCTCACTGAGCGGCCAACCCGTACGCCTTGCCGTCATGGACGATGCGGCCCCATGCATGGAACGCGTCGTGCTCGAACAGCGCGAGCCACCCCTCGGCTTCCATGCGCAAGAGAATCCGGCGTTTCGTCTCGAGCGTGACGAGCGGGTCGACGTCGTAGCCCATGATCCATGGCAGCGGCAGGTGCGTCGTCGTCGGGACCAGGTCGCCGAAATAGAGCGCGGTCTCGCCGCGCGACCGGAGCAACACCGACTGGTGGAACGGCACATGGCCCGGTGTCGGCAGCACGGTGATGCCGGGCACGATCTCGCGCTCGCCTTCCACGAGATCCAACCGGCCCGCCTCGCGAATGGGCTCGAAGTTGGGTGCGAAGTAGCTGGCCGCGGTCCGCTCGTTCAGATGCGTCGCAAAGTGGTGTTCGCCGCGCTGCACGACGTACCGTGCGTTGGGCATCGACGGACGAATCGCGCCGTCTGTGTCGCGAAACGTGTTGCCACCGGCGTGGTCGAAGTGCAAGTGCGTGTTGATCACGATCGAGACATCTTCGGGACGATGTCCTGCCGCGCGGATGCCGTCCTCGAGTGCCGTCGGTCCCGTGGTCCCGGCGTTCTCGATGCCGTAAATGTCGTAGAACTTCGCGTCCTGCTTGTTGCCGGCTCCCGTGTCGATCAGCACGAGACCCGCATCATGCTCGACTAACAGGCACCGCATGCCCATCGGAATGCGGTTGCGCGCGTCGGCCGGCAGACGCTTCTCCCAGAGCGGCTTGGGCACCACGCCGAACATGGCGCCGCCGTCGAGCTTGAGCGGACCGGCCTGGATCGCGTGCACCGTCCACGCGCCAATGGTCCGCGCGAGTACCTGTGGTGGTGTGCTCATGGTGATCGGTGCTCCCTGTCCCTACCCTTGTCCTTCGCCCCACCCATCCGCCGAGTGCGGGAGTGCCGACCGGCGGCCGCGTCGCCGGCGACCGCGGCGCGGCATCGCGACCAATTGCTCGAGGTCGTCCCAGTGCCGGCACTCGAGCGCGCGCGCGGCGTCCAGGAGCCGCAGGAGTACGCGCGCGGTGGCGTGCGCATCGCCGCCGGCGCGGTGGCGATCGAGAATGTGGATGTCGTAGTAGCGCGCGAGACTGTCCAACCGGCGGCTGCGCAGATACGGCAGCACCCGGCGCGCCAGCCTGACCGTGCACAGTTTCCGCCCAACGAGACGGCGCCCGCGCGCGCGCACGAGCTCCGCGCTCAGGAATCGCCAATCGAACTCGGCGTTGTGCGCCACGAAGACGTGACCCTCGAGCACGCGCAGCAGCTCGTCGCAGATGTCGGCGAACACCGGCGCGTTCCGCACCATGGCGGCGTCGATGTGCGTGAGGGCCGTGATCATGCGCGGGATGGGCCGCTCGGGATTCACCAGCGTCTCGAAGCGTTCGCAGATGACGCCGTTGCGCACGACGACCGCCGCCACCTCCGTGATCCGGTCGCCGTGCCAGGCCCGCATGCCCGTGGTTTCGGTGTCGACGACGGCGAAGCTCAGGTCGCCTAACGCTTCGCGGTGCTGCGCCGGGAGCGGGACGTCGGCGAGGATGGCGCGCGTGGCGGCGTGCGCAGCCGCCATGGCGGCGCCGCGCGGTGCCAACGCCCACTGGCCCGCTGCGTCGCGCGTGAACTCGGGCCGGCCCGCGAACAGCGCGAACGCCATCTGCTCGGCGACGACGCGGGGGGCGCCCGGCAACTGGCACACGTGCTCGATGAGCGCCACCGCGTCGGCGGGGCCGCTGCCTAACAACTCGCACGCTCGGCGCGTTAGGACGGTGTCCGTGAGGCGCGTGGACAGACCATCGACCGGCGTCACGGCCGGCACCAGCTGGGCGGCGTGCGGAGCTGGGACCTCAGGACCACGGGTCGTCGCGCTCGAGCGGCAGCGTCATGCAGCGCGGCCCGCCACCGCCGCGCACGAGCTCCGCGCCCTCGAACGTGATCACCGCGCGCTCGCCGTCGCGCACACGCTCCTGCCCCGTGAGGAAGTTGACCGCGGGCACGAGCTTGAATCCCATCTTCTGCAGCTCGCACAGCGTCGCCTCGTTGCGCGTGTACGAGATCGCGACGCCCGGCCGCGTCGTCACAAAGTTGCAGCCGCTCGACCACTGTTCGCGCTCCTGCACGGTACGATGTGCCCCACCGCAGAACACGGGCTCCATGGGCAGCCCAACGTTCTGCAGCGCGGCAAAAATGTTCGGCATCTCGCTCATGTGCCGCTGCCCCTTGCGGCGGTGCAAAATCGCCAGGCGTTCGGCACCGACGAAGTGCGGCGGATGGATCGCGGCCAGCTCGCGATCCAACTGCGTGAAGATCATGTCGAGGTGGATCGCCGTGTGCTCTTTGGGCATCACGACGACGATGACGTCGGTGACCGGCGTGTGCGTGAACAGGAGCTCCGACACATGATCGATGGCGGCTGGGCTCGTGCGCTCGCTGAAGCCCATCACGACTGTATCCTCGCGCAGCGGGTGCATGTCGCCGCCTTCGATCGTGTAGTTGTTCCGCCGCTCCGCGGCCCCGTCGTACAGAATGCCCTGGTTGGCGAGCAGCGGATGATAGCGGAACAACGCCTTCATGATCAGCTCTTCGGACCAGCGCACACCATAGCGCATGGAGCCGATGAGGATATGCCCACCGATCACCATCGCCGTGTCGCGCGTGAAGAACAAGTTGGGCAGGGGCGGCAGCATGTAGCCGGACTCGTTGAGCGCTCTGGCCAACGGTCCCGGCTCTTCGCCCTCGCCTTCGATCAGCATCTTCACCAGCTCGTCCGGCGGACGTTCGCCGATCTTCGAGGCTAACGGACCGGACGGAACGACGTCGGTGGCCTCACGCACGAGCAGATTGCGCGCTTCGTCGAGCACGGCGACTTCGGCGAGGAGGTCGCGCACGTAGTGGACGCGCGCAAATCGCTCCAGGATGGCCACGAATCGCCGGTGCTCTCGCTCGGCGTTTTCGAGGTCGACGATGTCGTCGTAGAGGTAGTCTTCGCGGTTCGCCGGCGTCACGGCGAGGAGTTCGGGCCCGGGCGTGTGGACCAGGACAGCGCGGAGCGAGCCGATCTCGGAAGTGACGTGAACAGGCATAGATAGAGCAAACTAACGCGAGCCCACGTGAGGCTGCCATAGCGCCGGTTGAGATTTCCGGCTGGCATCCTGGCGTGGTCTCGGATAACTTGTGAAGAAATTCACAAGTTCAACCCCGGCCCCCGTGAAACGGATCGCTGACTCCACGGTTCGTCGCTTGTCCATCTATTTGCGCTTCCTCGAAGACTTCGAGAAGCGTGGGATTGCGACGATATCGAGCGACGAGCTGGCTGCCCGCGGCGGGACGACGTCGGCCCAGGTCCGGAAGGATCTGTCGTTCTTCGGCTCCTTCGGCAAGCGCGGACTCGGATATTCGGTGGCCGAGTTGTCGGCGCGGCTCCGGCAGATCCTGGGACTGGAGCGCGAGTGGCAGGTGATCATCATCGGCGCCGGAAAAATCGGCGCCGCGTTGGCGCAGTACCACGGATTTGCGCAGCGCGGATTCCGAATCGTGGCCGTGTACGACTCCGACCCGGCGAAGGTCGGCCGATCCGTGGATGGGTTGGTAATCCGCTCGCTCGCTTCGCTGCCCGAGGAAGCCAAGCGCCACCCGCCCGACATCGCTGTGCTCGCCGTACCGGCAACGGCCGCGCAGGAAGTTGCCGAGATGGTCGTCAAGGCGGGCATCCGCGCGATCCTCAATTTTGCGCCGCACCAGCTGCAAGTACCCGAGAGCGTAGCCGTGAAAGCCGTGAACATGGCCATGGAGCTGGAAGGTCTGTCGTTCGCGCTGACCAACGGCTGAGTCCAAGCGGGCACACGCCTCGGACCGTCCCGGCAACGCCCACGCACCCAGCAAACAAAAACAATCGATGCAGCCCACCCCTCGATGCGCTCTTCGCCGAAGCAGAATGCGCATCGCTCGAGGCGAGACAGAGAATTACTTTTGACTGCGGGAGTGGGGGCCGAAAAGGTTAGTTGGCAAGCCCGCGATTTTGCCATCGCATTCGTTAGGCAAGCCATTCCTTCTCGTGCACGACGATCGCGAGCGCTGCCATCTGGTGCACATCCAGCGTCTCGGGGCGTGCGGCAGGGTTCACGCCGGCCCTCTTGAGCAGCGCATCGACGTCTTCCACGGATCGTGCCGTGATCGTGCGCAGCACCCGCCGCATCTGCTTGCGGCGGAGCGCGAACACGTCTTGTACGAACGTGCGGAACGCGGCCTCGAGCGACGCAGGCACAGCCGGTGTGGTGAGCGGCGTGAGGCGAATGACCGCGCTCTCGACGGACGGCGCGGGACGGAAGGCGCCTGCATGCACCGGGAACAGGAGCTCGGCCCGCGCGAACGCGCGCACGTTCACGGAGAGCGCGCCGTAGGTCTTCGTGCCCGGCGGCGCCACGATGCGCTCGGCCACCTCGCGCTGCACGAGGAAGACGGCGCGCTTCGGGCGCGGCGGCTCGAGCGCCTGGAAGATGATGGGCGTCGTGATGTAGTACGGCACGTTGCCCACCAGCACGAAGCCGCCGGGCGCGCCGCCCAACTCGCCCAACGACATCTCGAGCACATCGCCCTCGACGATCGACACGCCGGCATCGCCGGCGTAGCGCACCCGAAGCACCGCGGCCAAATCGCGGTCCACTTCGATCGCGATCACCCGCGCCGCGGTTGCGCGCAGCGCATCCGTAAGCGCGCCGCGGCCAGGGCCGATCTCGATCACCGTGTCGCCGGGTTCGAGCAGTGCCGCCTGGGCGATGCGCGCCAGGATGCGCGGATCGGTGAGAAAGTGCTGGCCGAATCGTTTCCGCGGGCGGTGCGGTGGCGCCGGCG
>DASYXE010000108.1:0-6869 GCA_035935375.1 Gemmatimonadaceae bacterium
CGACCCACGAGCACATCATCGGAGTGATCGGTGCGGCCGGCTATCGCGTGACGGAAATCCGCGACGAGCGCCGGCTGCCGCTCCTCTGAGCGCTATCGCGCGGCGCCGATCAGCTCGCCCGAGGTCACTTCTTCTTCCTCGGACTCCATGGCCACGATGCCCTGCTCGAGCCACGTGAACTCTCCCTGGAGCACCCGCTGCGACAGCCGGTACAGCGCACCGTCCGTTGGGCCGAACAGGTTGCGGAAGTGATCGGCGATGCGAAGCTGCGCCTCGCGGCAGAACACGTCGGCGAGATCGATCGCGTTGGTGTCGCCGTCCTTGGCCACCTTGACCGCGCGCGCGCACGACGCGGACATGGCGAACAACTCGGCGCCGATGTCGACGGCGCGGAACAACACCATTTGCCGCTTCTCGAGCTTGGGGCCGAGTTTGACCATCGCGTGGAAGATGGAACGGCCTAACTTTCGGGTGGCGCGCTCGATGAACCGCATGTGGCCGGCGAGGTGGCCGAACTCGCCGTACGATCGGAAGCCGCCCACCCAGCGCGACGTGTACCACACCGGGTAAAATCCCGCCGACCGGCGAAGCGCCGCCATCCGCTGCTTGCCCGTGGCTTTCGGGTTCACGAGGTCGAATGCCGTGCGGAAATGAAAGTCCACCGCTTCACGGGCGATGAACAGCCGCATGATCTCGGATGAACCCTCGAAGATCAGATTGATGCGGAAGTCGCGCATCGCGCGCTCGATCGGAACCGGGCGCTCGCCGCGCGCGCGCTGCGAATCGGCGGTCTCGTAGCCGCGGCCGCCGCGGATCTGCAGCGTGTCATCGACGATGCGCCAGCCCGCTTCGGTGTTCCACATCTTCGCGATGGCCGCCTCGAGGCGGATGTCGTAGCCGCCGCGGTCGGCCATCTTGCTCGCGAGCTCGGCCACCGACTCCATGGCGAACGTGTTCGCGGCCATGCGCGCGATCTTCTGTCCAACCGCCTCGTGCTTGCCGATGGGCTGTCCCCACTGGACGCGCTCGTTGGACCATTCGCGTGCGACGCGCACCATCTGCTTGGCGGCGTACGCGGCGCTCGCCGGCAGCGTCAGGCGGCCGGTGTTGAGCGTGATGAGCGCCAGCTTGAGGCCTTTGCCTTCCTCCCACAAAATGTTCTCGCGCGGCACGCGCACGTTCGTGAAGCGGATGACGCCGTTCTCGATCGCTTTGAGTCCCATGAACCGGCAGCGGTGCACGATCTCGACGCCCGGCCAGTTGGTCTCGACGATGAAGGCGCTGATCTGCTTCTTCGGCTTGCCGTGCACGACGACCTCCGGCGTACGCGCCATCACGACCATGAGCTCGGCGCGTGTGCCGTTGGTGCACCACAGCTTTTGTCCATTGAGGATGAACGCCGAACCGTCGTCGGTGGGCTCGGCCGACGTACGCATGTTGGCCGGGTCGCTGCCGGCGTCCACTTCCGTCAGGGCGAACGCGGAGATCGCGCCCTTGGCCAGGCGCGGAAAGAATTTCTTTTTCTGCGCATCGGTGCCGAACAACTTGAGCGGTTGCGGCAGACCAATGGATTGGTGCGCGGAGAGCAGCGCGGTGAGCGAGCCATCGCGTGACGTGACCATGCCCATCGCGCGGATGTAGCTCGTTTGTGAGAGGCCGAGGCCGCCGTATTCGCGTGGAATCTTGATGCCGAACGCGCCCATCTCGCGCAGCTCTTGGACGAGTGGTTCGGGGATCTCGCCCGTGCGATCGATGTCGTCGGACGGGTATCGCTCGAGGTAGCTCCGTAAGGCATCGAAGAACGGCTTGGCGCGAGCCGTCTCGTCGGGATCGTCCGCCGGATACGGATGGATGATTTCAGGCCGAAAGCGGCCCAGAAACAGTTCCTGGAGGAAGCTCGGCTGGGCCCATTCATCTTCGCGCGCGGCTTCGGCAACGTCGCGTGCTTCTTGCTCGGAGGCCAGTCCGTGTTTGGTGTCTGCCATGCGAGATCACCCTCGTCGGTTTGACTCCCGCGTGCGCGGGCCGGCGGCGCTCGCGCGTCGCACACTCGAAGAATACACGTGGCGCAGGAGCCCGGACAATCAGCCGGAGCGTGTCACCCTGATGCGCGATGTTCCAGCCAGAGCAGATAGAGTGCGCCGTACAATGCGATGGCCGCGAACGTGAACCACTGGATGGCGTAGCTCAGGTGTGGTCCGTCGTCCATTTCCGGCAGCGCCATTCGAGTGGGAGCGCCAACGGGACGCGGTCCCACAGCCAACTCGACGATGGTATAGGGCTCGATGGGATACGGCAGCTCTGAGGTTGCGCGAGCGTAGTCCAGCTCGCGCCACGCGCGCGGGTTGCTGGCGGATCGCGAACCGCCGCGTGTACGCGCGGGCATCGGCTCGATAAACCCCTCCACGGTAGTCCGTTCGGGCTCGAGCCAGAGCGATGAGTTCACCGATGACGCGTCGGGGGAATAGACCCAACCGCGATTCACGAGCACCGCGCGTCCGCCGCTGTCGGGCCGGAGCGGCGTGATCAGAAAGACGCCGGGCGCGCCTTCACGGGAGCGACCGGTGATAACGAACTGGTGATCGTAGTCGAGGGTACCGTGTACGCGCACGCGCCGATACTTGGCGACGGCGGTGTCGCCCGGGATGCTGTCGAGTGGGGCGGGCGACGCGGCGAGCCGCCGCTCGAACTGCGCGTTGAACGCGCGCCGCTCGGCGAGCCGGTGGAGCTGCCACACGCCCAACCGCGCGAACAACGCCGCCGCGCCCACCGCGACCACGCATCCGACCAGCGTCCGCCGATTCATGTCGCGCCCCGCCGCGTCCGTCTAACGTTAGGCATCAAAAGAGCGACATCTGCTCGCCCAACTCGCTCGGGTCCACCGGGTGCTGGCCGAGGAGCCGCTGGAGGTGGCGAGCGGTCGCGGGACTGTGTCCGGCGAAGTGGTTGTTGGCGAACCCGTACACGGCGGTCACCTTCTGCGCGAGCATCAGCAAGGCATCGGCCCATGCCTCGAGCTCGCGCGTGCGGTCGGCTTGAATGCGCGAATAGTCCACGATATCTCGGTCCGGCCCCATCCACCGGATGTAGGCGAAGTCTGCCGTCGGCTTTTCGGCCAGTGCAAGCATTGTGCGACGGGGGATCCACCGCGCATCGGTGAGTGCGAGCGCGACGTGGTGCTCGGCCAGCAGCGCGAGGACACCCTCGTGAATCCACGCCCGCTGCCTAAACTCGACGGCAACCTGCGCATCGCGCGGCAGCGTGGGCAGAAACGACGCGAGTGCCGGCAGCTCCGACGGTCCGAACTCTGGACCGAGCTGAACCAGCACCGGCCCGAGCTTGGAGCCGAGTGCGCGGGCGCGATCGAAGAATTGGGCGGTGAGATCGGCGCAGTCTCGCAGCCGACGCTCGTGCGTGATTTCCTGGGGCAGCTTGAGCGCAAACGTAAAATGCCCCGGCGTGCGTTCCGCCCAACTTTGAACCGTGCGCTCGGGCGGCACGGCGTAAAACGTGGAATCGACTTCCACGGTGTCGAACGCGCGCGCGTACACGGCGAGAAAATCGGAGGCGCGGGTGTCCGGTGGATAGAACGGACCCACCCAGGCGTCGTAGTTCCAGCCTTGGGTCCCGATGCGCACCGTGGAGGGCATGGCGTAAAATTCGCCATGCGTCGCGCGGTGGTGTCAAGAGGCGCGAGGCGCGGCGGGGCTGGGTGGCGGCGTCGCGCGCTGGACCTTTGAGCCCCTCACCAGGAGTACCGGCACGTCGGACTTGTGGCGCACGCCGTCGGCTACGCTGCCGTAAATGAGGTCCGAGAAGAACCGGTGCCCGTGCGTCGACATGGCGATGAGGTCGCAATGCTCGCGGGTGGCCGCGTCGGCGATTTCGCGGGCCGGGTCGCCGTTGGCCAGGACGGCGTCGGCCTCGAGTCCGTCGGCTTCGAGCTGTGCGGCGATCCGGCTCAGGTACTCGCGGTCGGCGCGCATTTCTTCGCTTTCGCGCAGGTCGAGCTGCCGCAGGTTGCGCGCGGCCCAACCGTCCGCGACGTGGATGAGGATGATGGACGCATTGCAGAGGCGCGCCAGGTTGCGGACGTGATCCAGGATCGCCTCGTCGTACGGTGAATTCTCGAGCGGCACCAGAATGCGCGTGTACATGGCCGGTTCACTCGGTCGATGTGAGCGCCACAAACTGCCGAAGAATGCGCTCCGTTAGGCCCCAGATCGTGCGTCCGTCGTGCTGAAACGTCGGCACGCGCCGGGGGCCGCCTGTCAGCTCGAGCACCACCTCGCGGGTCGCCTCGGGCGCCCGCAGCGCGTCCACGGGGATCCAGAACGCGTCGGCAACTTCATCGCTCAGCGTCAGCGATCCGTCACCGGCCACGACGCCGACGAACGGCGTGATCACCAGCCGCGGCAACGCCACCGTGTGGGGCTGGACATCATCGAGGCGGCCCAGAATCGCACCCCGAGCCGAGAGATCGAGGGCGGTCTCTTCGCGCGTCTCGCGAACAGCAGTTTGCTCGATCGTCTCTCCCGGCTCCTGGCGTCCTCCCGGCAGCGCAAAGTGTCCGCTCCAGGGATCGCCCGCGTACGTGGCGCGCTTGATCATGAGCAGCTCCACCGCCTCGAGTTTGCGCGCCCTGAGCACCAGTGCGACCGCCGCGCGCCGGCCGCCGGTTCCGACCTCGATGCTCCGTGCCGATCGCGCACCCAGTCGCGCGACGAGCCGAGCGACGAGGGGGCGGTCGATCACGGGGCGGATGCCGCCGGCGTCGTCGCTGCCTAACGGAAAGTCGGCGCCTGGCGACACCCGAAGCTACTCCTCCAGTGCCCCGCCCGCGTTCACCCACGCCATGAGCCCGCCCTCGAGCGACAGCACGTCGGCGAAGCCGAGCTCGGCGAGCGTCTGAGCGGCGGTGGCAGCGCGCCCGCCGCGCGCGCAGTATAGCAGCACCGTGCGGTTCGGTTGCAGGCGGCGCGGCGCCTCCTCGCGCACGCGGGCCAACGGAATGTGCACCGCGCCGCCAATCCGGAACAGGTTCCATTCGTGCTGATCGCGCACGTCGACAAATGTGACGTCGTCGCCGCGTTTTCTCATCTCGATCACGGCCGAAGCCGGCACTTCTCGAAAACCCTGCCCCGAATTTTGCGCGTGCTCGACCATCTCGCTCCGGTGTCTCGGTACCATTGTATGGTTGACGCTCATCTGCCGATTGTCCAGCGCGGCACGGCGAACGGTACGCGCTCCGTCAAAGGTAGCGTTCGGGCTTCCCCGCCCGCAAAAACGTCCGCTACGTTTCGCCTGGTGACGACAGCCAAGCGAGACATCTTCGCCGCGCCCTCGTGCTGACGTTTGCGCTGGTCGCCGCAGCACCGTGGATCGTCATCCCCCTCATCGCGCTGTGGCGCGCGCGAGGTGACCCGTCTCTCGACCATGAGTCGCCCGAGGACGCGAACGACGCCCCAAAGGTTTCCGTCATCATCCCGGCCCGCAACGAAGGTGCGAACATCGCGGCGTGCGTGCAATCGATTTTGATGTCACGCTACCCGGCTCTCGAAGTTATCGTGGTCGACGATCACTCAGTGGATGACACCCTCGCGATTGCGCGCGTCATGGCAGGCTTCGACCATCGGGTGACCGCGCTCGAGGCGCCGCCGCTGCCCGACGGATGGTTCGGGAAACAGTTTGCGTGCGATCGCGGCGCGCATCAAGCGTCCGGCGAACTATTGTGCTTCACCGATGCCGACACGCGTCACGGTCACGACCTCCTGCGCCGATCGGTGCACCGACTGCGCATCCGCAAGCTGGATTTCGTGAGCGTGCTCGGCTGCCAGGTGATGCTCACATTCTGGGAGCGCCTGATTCAGCCGCAGGTGTTCGCGATGCTGTCGATGCGGTTTGGCGGCGCGCGGGAAGTGAATCAATCCCCCCACGTGATCGACAAGCTGGCGAACGGCCAATACATGCTGCTCACGCGCGCTGCATACGACGAGGTTGGCGGACACGCGAGCGTTCGCGATCAGGTTGCGGAGGATCTCGCGTTGGCGCAGCGTCTCTTCGAGCACGGCAAGCGTACCGAGCTCGTCGAGGGACGAAATTACTTATCGACGCGCATGTACACGTCGCTCGGTACGCTCGTCCGCGGCTGGATGAAGAATATCTACGCCGGCGGTGTGCGGGCGGCGCCGTTTGGATCGATAGGTCGCGCGCTGTTGCCCTTGGTACTGCTGGCGGGGCCTCTGGCGAGTCTCGCTCCAATCGTCGTGCTGATCCTCGCGGTGTTTGGTGTCGTACCGACCGCGTGGCTCGCCTGGTCGATCATCACGGCGATCGCGACATTCATTTGGTGGGCTCAGGTTTACGTGCGCGCGCCCGTGGTCGGTCCGGCTCGCGCGCTGCGGTTCGCCGCCATCTACCCGCTAGGCTCGTTGATTTTGGCCTACATCATCGTTCGCGCCGTCATCCGCGGGCGGCGCGTCGAGTGGCGCGGTCGCGAGTATGTCGCCGGCTGATAAACAGAGGGAGGAAACCTTTTTCGGGCGGCGTTCGTCTTATGGTTGAAGCCTTCGGGCTTCTACTTCCTCCGAGTGGGGGCGCCCCCGGTACCTGTGCCGACAGGTATTCGGGGGCGTTCCACATCCGGCCTACTGCTGGCCCACCGCGTTCTGCGTGCCGGTTCCCTGCCATTTCTTGAACCACGCCAGCACGTAGGCGATTTTCACGATCATGTGGCTCGGCGTCGCCGAAATTTCGTGCGATGCGTTAGGCACCCGCACCAGCGCCGCCGGCACCTTCCGGAGCTTCAGCGCCTCATAAAACTGCTCGGCCTCGGAGCTGGGCGTTCGATAGTCGACATCGCCCGTGAT
>DASYXE010000109.1:0-6543 GCA_035935375.1 Gemmatimonadaceae bacterium
ACGCGCCGCATGCGCACATCGAGCTGTTCGACGCCGCCTCGCGCGCCACAGCCGCGCGCGAGGCGGCGGCGCATCGCGACCGTGGCGAGATCGTGGGCGCGCTCCTGCTCGCACCGTTGGACGCGCCCCTGACGCACGCCATGCACATGCCCAACGATCCGGCCGCATACGCGCGGGCGTTGTATCACGCGCTGCATACGCTCGACGCGGCCGGGTGTGAGGTGGTGCTGGTGGAGACACCGCCGGCAGGGGCGGCGTGGGCGGGCGTGCGCGACCGGCTGACGCGAGCGGCGCAGCCGGCAACGCCTAACGAGGATCGTTAGGCGCTGCGGGCCGCGCCGAAGAGGCGGCGGATCGCGCGGGCGAGTCCGAATGGGCTCCTGCCCTGCTCCAGTGACGCAGCGAGCTGCCGTCCGTACTGCCAGCGCTTGTCGAGGTCCTTCTCCAGGCAGCGTTCGACGGCGTGTACGAGGTCGCGCGGGGCGCCAGGCGCGAGCGACGCCAGGGGCGGTACCGGCGAGAACAGATGCTTGGCTGTGATCTCGGCAAACGATTCGCCGGTGAACGGGAGGCGTCCGGCGAGCATCAGATACCCCAACACACCAAGGCCGTAGAGATCGCTCCGGCCATCGAGGTCCGCTTCACCGACCGCCTGCTCGGGCGACATGAAGTGCGGCGTTCCAAACGCGCACCGCAGCTCGTTGGGCCGCGGATCCCACCACCGGCGCCGCGCGACGCTGAAGTCGGCGAGCAGCGCCCGTCCGGTCTCGCGATCGACGAGCACGTTTTCCGGTTTGAGGTCGCGGTGCACCACGCCCTGAGCGTGCGCGTAGTCGAGCGCGCGAGCGATCTGGATGAGTACGAGGCGCGTTTCCTCGGGCGAGATGCGACCCTGCGCGTGGATGCGGTCGCCTAACGAATCGCCCGGCACGTAGCGCATGGCCATGTACATGACGCGCGACGTCTCGCCGAACGCATACAGCGGTACGATGCCGGGATGCTCGAGCTGTGCGGACAACCGCGCTTCGGCGCGGAACCGCTCGCGCGCATCCTCGCGCGTCTTGAGATCGTTGCGGAGCACCTTGAGCGCGACGTGACGATGCAGTGCGACGTCGCGGGCGAGGTAAACGGCGCCCATGCCTCCGCGACCAAGGGGACGCACGATCTGGTATTGCCGCGTGAGCTCGCGCGCCACGAGATCGCGCTCGATGTCCGGAGTACCGCGCTCGAGCGTCGGCGTCAGCCGGGGCGCGCGGACAACAGAGTCGAGTACTAGAGCTTCCATACGATGCTCGTGGTCGGAGGAGACGGATGAGCCCAACTGTGAATCTCCTTAGGAAAGTACCGGGCCAATGTCATCCGTCGCGGAACTCGTTGCGCGTCATGGTGTTGCGCCATCGTCAACCGATTCTCTCGCACGGCGATTGTCCGATATTGGGACTTCCCGTGCCGAGAATGGAACGACGCACCAAGAACTCACGTCGTTCTTGGGATTGGATGATTGAATGGTGCGTTTGGTTGCTTTCGCCCGAGAAAATTGAGGCGCGCGTGACGCGATCGTGACGCGCTTCCTGCGTCGATCAGCCGCCCAACACCTCGCGCGCTTTCGTTAGCAATTCCTGCGGCGTGAACGGCTTCTGCAGAAATGGACGTCCCTTGTCGAGGATGCCTTGGCGAATCACGACGTCATCGGTGTAGCCCGACACGAACAGAATCTTCGACGACGGGCGCGCCGATGCGAGGCGCTCGGCGAGCTCGCGGCCGCCCATTTCCGGCATCACGACATCGGTGATGACCAGATGGACGGCGCCGCCGTGACCGTCGGCGACACGGATCGCATCCTTCCCGTGGCGGGCCTCGAGTACGGCGTAGCCGTGGGTCTCGAGAACGCGCCGCATGAGCGGACGCAGCGCCTCGTCATCTTCGACCAGGAGCACCGTCTCATTTCCGTTAGGCGAGTACGGCGCATCGTCCGCGTGCAGCCGGCCGAACTCGTCGCCCACCTCGAGACGCGGCAGGCAGATGTCGACGGTTGTTCCACGTCCCGGCGTGCTGCGTACGCAGACGTCGCCATCGCTCTGCTTCACGATACCGTACACCGTGGCGAGGCCGAGCCCGGTGCCGTGTCCCAATCCTTTTGTGGTGAAGAACGGCTCGAACACGTGCGCCAGCGTTTCGGCGCTCATGCCCACGCCGGTGTCTCGCACGGAGAGCGAGACGTAGCTGCCGGGCGGCAGCTCGAGGCCGTCGTCGAGCTCGTGACCCGTGCGCACGACGTTCTCGGTCTCGATGAGCAGCACGCCGCCATCGGGCATCGCATCGCGCGCATTGACGGCGAGGTTCATGAGCACTTGCTCGACTTGTCCGGGATCGGCGCGCACCCAGCACGAATCGGGAGCGAGGCGGATCATGAGCTCGACGTCTTCGCCGATGAGTCGCACGAGCATGCGTTCCATCTCGGCGACAGTATCGTTGAGGTCGAGCACGCGCGGTTGGAGCAGCTGCTTGCGGCTGAACGCGAGGAGCTGGCGGGTGAGCGAGCTCGCTCGGTCGGCGGATTTCTGGATCTCGCGCGCGTCGATGGCGCGCGAGTCGTCCGGCGGCAGGCCGTCGCGCAACAACTGGCTGTAGGTCTTGATGGCCGTCAGAATGTTGTTGAAGTCGTGCGCGATGCCGCCGGCGAGCCGTCCCACGGCTTCCATCTTCTGGGCGTGGCTGAGTTGAATCTCGAGCTGCTTGCGCTCGCTGATGTCGATCACCGCGATGCCCGTGCCCAACAACTGGTCATCCGGTGTCCTAACGGGATAGGCACTGACGAGCCACGCCGTCGGGCGGCCGTACCCGGCTGGGCGGACGTCGGTGAGCTCGAACCCGACCACCGGCTGGCCGGATTGGATCACGTGTTGCAACGTGGATTCGAGGCGCGACGCGAGCAGCGGCAGCACGTCGCGCAGCGGGCGCCCAACGGACGAGTCCACGTGTACACCGTGCATCTCGGCGAGGACGCGGTTGACGAGCACGCAGTTCAATTCGCGATCGACGTAGGCGAAGCCCACCGGCGATGAGGCGAGCAACGTGTCCAGCACTGCGAGCGCCTCCTGGCGCCGCCGCGCGAGGAGGACAGCGCTCTCGCGATCAGCGGCTGCTTCGCTCGCCATGCGTGCGAGCTCGGCTTCACGCACGCGAGCAGCATCGCGCGATCGCCGCAGCAGGGCAACGCCTTCGGAGACGAGGCCGAACATCACGAGACGCGAGACAAAGCCCCAGATACTCTGCGTTTCGTGAAAGCCGGGGACGTGGACGAGCCACGTGAGTCCGGCGGCACCGAGGACCGCGGCGAAGAGACCAGCGATGCGACCGCGTCGCCACGTACAGAGGGTGATGGCGGCGCCGAAGACGAAGAACGCCGTCGGGTGAGCGAGGAGCTCGGAGGCGCGTCCTATGAACACGGCCGCCGCGACCCACACGACGGACTCGACGTAGGGTACAAGCGCACGCAGTGGTGTGAACGGCGATCTGCTCATCCGCTCGCCTTCCATTTGCAGGTGCGTCCAGGTCGTCGGCGTTCGGCGGTCGCGACGGAAACGGGTCGCCAGGCCGGTGTGAATATACGATGCGGCTGCGTGCGGCGCCCCTTGCGTGCAGCGCCGGCCACTAGTTTTCGCGATGCGGCGGATGTCGTGGCCGCGCATTTCACGGCGGAGATCGGCATGGTGTTTCGTTTTCATGTGACGTCGGTCGGGCTCGCTCTCGCGATGCTCGTGGGAACAGGCGGCGCTGCCCGTATGAGCGCGCAGGATTCATCGGTCGTGCAGGCGCCGCCGCTGTCGGCGCCGATCCCGACGGATCCGGACGTGACGATCGGGGTCCTGCCTAACGGAATGCACTACTACATCCGCGAGAATCACAAGCCGGAGCACCGGGCCGAGCTGCGCCTGGTGGTGAACGCCGGCTCGATTCTGGAAGACAGCGCGCAACGCGGTCTGGCGCACCTGATCGAACACATGGCGTTCGCCGGCACGACGCACTTCGAGCGGCAGGCGCTGGTGAACTACCTGGAATCGACCGGCGTGCGATTCGGGGCGGACCTGAACGCCGGGACGAGCTTCGACGAGACCGTCTATCAACTCACGGTGCCGACCGACAGCGCGAAGCTGCTGGAGCGCGGGATTGCGATTCTCGAGGACTGGGCCGACGGCGTGACGTTCGACAGCACCGGCCTCGCGCGAGAGCGTCGCGTGGTGACCGAGGAGTGGCGGTTAGGCCAAGGCGCCGGCCAGCGCATTCGTGACCAGCAGTTTCCGGTGCTGTTCGCGAACTCGCGCTACGCCCGCCGACTGCCGATCGGCGACCCGAACATCGTTGCGACGGCGCCGCGGTCGGAGCTGCTGCGTTTCTATCACGACTGGTATCGCCCCGACCTCATGGCGGTGGTGGTAGTCGGCGACTTCGACAAGGCGCAGGTGGAGCGATGGGTGAAAGCGGATCTCGGTCAGGTGGCCGAGCCGGCGGCGCATCGCGAGCGTCCCGTGTATCCGGTGCCGGATCACGACAGCACGCTGGTGTCGGTGGCAACGGACCCGGAGGCGACGTCGTCGAACGTCTCGCTCTACTATCTGCAGCCGGTGCACCGCGACAGCACGGTTGGCGACTATCGCGACGGGCTGGTTCGCGCGGTGTACAACGACATGCTGGATGAACGACTCGCCGAGATCACGCAGCGGCCTGACGCACCATTCCTGAATGCGCAGTCCATTCAGGGGCGGCTGATCCGGTCGAAGGACGTGTACGAGCTGGCGGCGATCGTGAAGGATGGCGGTATCGCGCACGGCCTGCGCGCCGTCCTCACGGAAGCGGCGCGGGTGGAACAGCACGGCTTTACGGCAACCGAGCTGGCGCGCGAGAAGGCGAACATGCTGCGCGGGATGGAGCAGGCGTACGCCGAGCGCGACAAGACGTCCTCGGACGTGTTCGTGTCGGACTACGTGGACCACTACCTCGAAGGGCTGTCGATTCCGAGCCTGCCGCAGGAATGGGATCTGACACGCGCGCTCCTGCCGGGCATCACGCTGGACGAAGTGAATCGGCTGGCGAGCGAATGGTTGTCGGACCGGAGCCGCGTGATCACGGCCAGCGCGCCGAGCCGCGACAGCGCGTCCATGCCTAACGCTGCCCAAATGGCTGCCCTGGCCGACAGCGTGGGCCGCACGCCGGTGACCGCGTACGTGGACTCGGTGGCGAACGCGCCGCTCATCGCGCGCGCTCCCACACCCGGCCGCGTGGTGTCGGAGCAGACGGTGCCGTCGGTGGGCGTCATCGAGTGGACGCTGTCCAACGGCGCGCACGTCCTGCTCAAGCCGACGCAATTCAAGGATGACGAGCTGTTGTTTCGCGCCTTTGGCCCGGGTGGGATTTCGCTGGCGGATGACTCGGTGCTGGTGGCGGCGAAGACGGCGAGCGAGGTGGTGTTTGCGGGCGGCGTCGGCGCGTTCAACGCGACGGAGCTGGACAAGGCGCTCGCCGGCAAGACGGTGTCCGTTGGGCCGTATGTCAGCTCGTACGAGCAGGGCATCACCGGCAGCGGGTCGCCGCACGATGCGGAAACGATGATGCAACTCGTCTATCTGTACTTCACGTCGCCTCGCGCGGACACGGCGGCGTTCACCTCGTATCAGTCGCGCATGAAAGAGTTGCTCGCCAACCGCAACGCGAGCCCTGGCGCGGCATTCTCGGATACGATCGAGGCCACGCTCTACCAGCACAATCCACGGCTCGCGCCGTTCACGAGCGCGACGACGGCGCAAATGAATCTTGGTGCGTCGCTGGCCTTCTATCGCGCACGTTTCGCGAATGCGAGCGACTTCACGTTCATGTTCGTCGGCAACATCGACACGACCGCGCTCAAGCCGCTCATCGAGCAATACATTGGCGGGCTGCCGTCCTCGGCGACGCACGAGACGTGGCGCGACGTGGGCATCGACTTCGCACGCGGTGCGATTCACCGTGCGGTGCATCGGGGCGCGGAACCCAAGAGCAATACGGACATCATCTACAGCGGCCCACTCGCGTTCTCGCGGCATTCGGTGTACGAGCTGCAAGCGCTCGAGGACGTGCTCCAGATTCGCCTGCGCCAGAGCCTGCGCGAGAAGCTGGGTGGAACGTACGGCGTGAATGTGATCGCGAGTCCCACGCAGTTTCCGCGGCCGCGCTACGAAGTGGCGATCACGTTCGGGTCGGCGCCCGGTCGGGTGGACGAGCTCGTGCGTGCCGCGCACGCGGAGCTCGACTCGATCAAGGCGTATGGACCGACCGCGGCGGACATCGAGAAGGTTCGCGAAACCGAGCTGCGCGAGCGCGAGACGGGCCTGACGCAAAACGACTTCTGGCTAACGGTCCTGCACAGTTACCTGTACAACAGGTGGAACCTGAACGACATCCTCGCGTTCAAATCCGAGATCCACGGGCTGAGCGCCGCGGCCGTGCGCGATGCGGCGCGGAAGTATCTGGATGAGCGCAACGTGGTGCAGGTTTCCCTCTTTCCAC
>DASYXE010000110.1:0-7388 GCA_035935375.1 Gemmatimonadaceae bacterium
GTCCACCGTGCAGGGCTACGTGTCGGAGTTGCAGAAGCTTCTGCAGGCGGAGCAGGACGAAACGGCGGAGCGCAATCGCGAAATCCAGGAGGGCGTGTTTGCGGCGACGTCGGACCCGTGGCATCCCACCAGCGCGCCGCCCACGGAGCCGGTGCCGCCGCACCTCGGGTTCGCGCCGCTCGAGAACGGCGCCGATTCGCTGACGCACGCCGCCGACCGCTACGCCAGGGCGTTCGCCGCGCTCGCGGCCGACACGTCGTACGGCGCCGGAGCGCCGGCCCGGGTGAACGCGCTCCTGCTCCAGGCGGCGCGCCGCCTAACGGATAAGCGCGGCCTGCCCGGGCGCCCGTGGTACACGTTCGAGCTCGAGGCGCCCGGCATGTACACCGGCTACGGCGCGAAGACGATGCCGGCGGTGCGCGAGGCCATCGAGCAGCGCAAATTCGCCCTGGCGCAGGAACAGATTCAGACGGTGGGCGCCGTGCTCGATGCCGAGGCCGCGTTGGTCGACTCGGCGGCGCGCCTGCTCGGATCGCGATCGCCGTAAGGCGCGCTCACTCCTCGGGCGCGCCACCGCTGCGCGCGACTTGATCCGCGCGAATCTTGCCGGCGTCGAAGCGGCGCGCGCTCCCGAGCATCTTGTCGATGGTCTCGTCGAAGTCGGCCTCGCCGCGCTTGAAGCGCAACGGGTTGATGCGCGCCACGACGAAGGCCCGCAGATACGGACTCTCGAATCCACGAGATTTGAGGCTCGCGACGGCGGCGGTCACGGCATCGTTGAGCTCGAGCAGCTTCGCGGCACGCTCGCGCCTCACGTCCAGCGCGCGTGTCAGCTTCATCGCGAGGAACTTGTCGCAGCGCTTGAGTACCGGGTGGTACGCGCCGCCGGCGAAGCGTCCGTTCTGCTCGTAGCAGAAGCCGAGCGTGATGAGCGCCGCCTCCTCGAACTCGATGGCGTACTCGCGCTCGGGGCGATCGTCGAGCTCGGCGAGCGCCACGGCCAGGCGGGCGACCTCGAGGGCGCGCTCGCGCAGGTTGTGGGCCTTCTCGGTGTTGAGGAGCAGAATCCGGTGCGCGACGTCCATCTCGGGGATGACGAGCGCGACGATCGACTTCGCGCCTAACCGGCGCATGGCGCCGAGGCGGTGATAGCCGTTGGGCGTCCAGTAGAGGCCATCGGCCGCCGGGACCGCCGTCACCGGGTCGACGTAGCGGTCGAGCCGGTCGATGGCGTTCGTGAGGCGGCCCACGTGCGCGTCGGACAGGTCGCGCTGGAACGGCGTCGGCTCGACCTTGTCGATGGGGAGCGCGGCGAGCATCTGCCAGTGACTGCCTAACGGATCACGGTAGATGCCCAACACGGCGCCGCCATCGGCCGCGATGCGCTCGGCGAGCTCGTCCACCGCCGCCGGGTGCGCGGCCGTGGCCAGACGGCGGGCATCGAGGCCGCGGGACTGCGGCTCGGCCTGGGCGTTCTTGCGCTTCGCACGGGGCATAGGACGCGCCTACTCGAGGTGCAGGTGATACGCGGTGATCGCATTGTCGCGCATCACCATTCGTGCCAACTGTTCGGCGCGGGGCCGGTCGATCTCGCCGTCCCGCATCATGCCGGTGAGCGCCACGGCGAGCGCGCGCCGCGCGGTGTTCGTGCCTAACAACGCCGACTCGGCCCAACCGTACGTCGGGCTGTTGTCGAACGCGTCGGTGCCGAACAGGACCTTGTCGGGCCATTCGCCTAACCATTGGCGCAGCACGCGCGCGAGCTCGGCGGGCTCGAGGATCAACGTCATCGCCGAAATGTCGGTGTACACGTTGGGCTTGGCGAGCAGCGTCTGGGTTTCGCCGACCAACGGCCAGCCGCCGTGGATGAGGATGATGGTCGTGCCGCGCAGCGTCGAGTCATCGAGTGCGGGCTCGAGCAGATGCGGCGCGCTGCCGGCGGCGTCGTAGAATCCGCCATACGTCTCCAGGCAATGGATCTGCACCGACATGCCCAGACGTCCGGCCTCGCGCACGATCACGCGGAACAGGTCGTCCTCGAGCGCCTTGTATTCGGCGTGCGTCGGCGTGCCGCCCGCCGCGTACCGTGCGTACACCCGGCGCGCGAGCGCCGGATCCGGATCGTCGAAGTCGAGCGGCCGCAGGTACGCGGCCTCGAACTTGATCGAGACGGCGCCACGAGCCTTCTGCTTCTCGAGCGTCGGCACCACGATCCGCGCCACGTAGGCGCCGAGCGTGCGCGGCAGCGCGGCCACGCCGAGGTCGTGCATGTACCGATGGAGGAGCTTCGCCTCCTTGGGGTAGAGCGAGCGTGTGTCGGGTGTACGTGACGCGTCGGCGCTGATGTCGAGCGGCAGCATGAGCGCGTCGTCGAACGCGACCCATCGAAAGCGCGGCGGCGCGAGCCCGGGTCCGAGCGTGACGCGGTTGGCCATCATGACCTCGATGCCGGCCTGGTCGAGTGCCCACGACGGGAACTGCTCGCCCTCGCGTTGGGCGACGTTCCGTTGGGCGGCTGCGAGCGCGTCGCGATACGCGGTGCCGGTGTCGGTGGACGTCACGCCATAGAGTGTGCGTTGGGCGTCGCGCCACGCCCGGTTGTCGGGGCGAAGCCGCGCTTGGAGCGGGAAGGGCGGCACGCCGTCGAGGGGCAGTGCATCGAAGTCGGTGTCGGGCGGCGCGCCGGGCGCGACCGGCAGCATGGGGTGGGCATGGCTGTCGATCGCCTTGATGCCATCGATGTAGGACGCGAGCGACGTGTCGACCGGTGTTTGCGCAGACACGTGGCGTCCGAGGAGCGCCGCGCAGACGACGACAACGAGCGTGCGATTGACCATGAGGATCGTGGGCGAGGAAGTCGCGGCTGCCAGGTGACCAGCCATGAATCTCTCGTCTCGCCGTCGGTCCGCTAGAGGCACAACGGGCGGGGCGCGGTGGCTGCGCCCCCTTGACGTTCTATGGGAGAGAGTGTTTCTTCCCCAAGTCGTTCTAGGGGGCGCGACTCGGCGCGCGCCGCGAACTCACCGATCGCAGGGACTGCCATGGCATCGGAATCTGATACGGTTGAGCTGCTGCAAGGCACGCTGGACGTGCTCGTTCTCAAGGCTGTTTCGTGGGGGCCGGCGCACGGCTACGGCGTCGCGCGCTGGTTGCAGGACGTTACCGACGATGCGCTGCGCATCGAAGAAGGCTCGCTGTATCCGGCGCTGCACCGCCTCGAGAAACGCGGCTTCGTGGAGTCGAGCTGGGGTCTGTCCGAGAACAATCGAAAGGCGAAATACTATCGGATCACGACGCGCGGACGTCAGCAGCTCAGACAGGAGGCGTCCTCGTGGTCGGCGTTCGCATCGGCCGTGGCCAAGGTGCTCACGAGCACCAAGCGGCCGGCCTGGGCGTAGCGAGAGCACCCGAATGCCGGCGAGTCCATCGAACCCCGCCTGGTTTCGCTACCTCACGTTCTGGCGGCGCGACCCAGGCGCCGAGCTCGACCAGGAGCTGGCGTTCCATTTCGAAGCGCGCCTCGCGGAGTACATCGCGGGCGGCCTGGACCCCGATGCCGCTCGCGCGCTGGCGACCGAGCGCCTGGGCAATCTCGCGCGCGTGCGCGACGACTGCAGCCGCATCGAAGCGCAATACGCACGGAGACGATCCATGACCGACTCGCTGTCCGGCGTGATGGGCGACCTCCGGCACGCCCTGCGCCAGCTCGCACGCCAGCGCGCGTTCGCGGCGGCGGCCATCGCGTGCCTTGTGTTAGGCATCGGCGTCAATACCGCGATCTTCTCGGTCGTCGACGCCGTGCTCTTCCGGCCGCTGCCGTTCCGCGATCCGAGCCGGCTCGTGATGATCGGCGAGGCGCTGCCCGTGATCAGCGACCAGAACATGGGCACGATTTCGACGCCCGACTTCGGCGACTTCGCCAAGCTGAACGGCTCGCTCTTCGTCTCGTCGAGCGTCTTCGAACCCACGTCGCTCACCCTCGCCGGCCGTGGATCCGCCGAGCGATTGGCGGGACTCGACGTGTCATCCTCGCTGTTCCGCGTCCTCGGCGCCGCGCCTGCGTTAGGCCGGGTGTTCCAGGACGGCGACGACGCACCCGGATCGCCCGATGCCGTGGTGCTGAGCGACGCGCTCTGGCGCCGGCGGTTCGGCGGCGATCGCACGATCGTCGGCCGCACCGTCCAACTCGACGGGCGCCCCTTCACGGTGCTCGGCGTGATGCCCGCCGGCTTCACGTTTCCGCTGCCCGGTCTGAGCCTCGAGCCCGCGGCGTTCTTCGTGCCGTTGCGCATGACGCCCGATGTGATGCAGGCCCGCGGAAATTCCTTCAACGCGTACATGATCGCGCGGCTCGCCGCGGGCGTGTCCGTGGAACACGCAACCGCGGCGGTGAACACGATCGCGGGACGTCTGCCGTCGCTCTACCCCACCTTCTACTCGCCGGCGTTTCGTGTCGCCGCGGGGGCGCTGCCGCTCCGGGCGCACCTCGTCTCGGACGTCCGCGGGCCGCTCATCGTCCTCCTGGGCGCCGTCGCCTTCGTGCTGCTCATCGCGTGCATCAACGTCGCCGGATTGCTGCTGGCGCGCGCGGCGGCGCGCAGCCGGGAGCTGGCCGTCCGGCGGGCGTTAGGCGCGAGCCGCGGCCGGCTCACCACCCAGTACCTCGCCGAGGGCGCGGTGCTCGCCGTGCCCGGTGCGTTGGGCGCGCTGGCGCTCGCACAGTGGTGTACAGGGGCCCTGTCCCGGCTCGCCCCCGACGGCATGCTGTCGGGATACCGCATCGGGCTCGACCTCCGCGTGCTGACCTTCACCGTCGCGGTCACGATGCTCGTTGTCGTGCTGTTCTCCCTCGTACCCGCGTTGTCCGGCAGCGCACTCGGATTGGCGAACGCGCTTCGCGATGAAGGACGTGGCACGAGTGCCGGGCGAACCAAGCAGCGCGCGCGCCGTGTCCTCGTCGCGAGCGAGATCGCGCTCGCGCTGGTACTCACGACGGGTGCCGGGTTGCTCGCCCGCAGTTTTGCGAACGTTCTGAACGTCGATCCGGGATTCACGCCGACGCATCTCCTCTCGTTCCGCATCGCGTTCCCGTCCTACCGGTATCCGAACGCGTCGGGCGTCCTCGACGCCGAGCAGGCGCTGGTCGATTCGCTGGCGCGCGTGCCGGGCGCCCGCAGCGCGACCGCGACGGTCAACCTGCCGACGTTAGGCGGGTGGCAGATCGCCTTCAGCCCCGAGGGCGAGGCGCTGCCCAAGGTGCCGATCGCCGCCAACTTCGTCGTGCTGCACGACTACTTCCAGACGATGGGCATTGCGGTCGTGAAAGGCAGGGCCTTCGATGCGCGCGACGACGCGAGCGCGGGGAACGTCGCCATCATCGACGAGCGGTTGGCGCGCGAATTCTACGGGCGCAAGAATCCGATCGGCCAGCGCCTCAAGTGGGGAGCGCCGCAGTCGACGGATCCATGGAAGACGATCGTCGGCGTGGTGCGGACGGTTCCCACGCATGGGTTGGACCAGAAGAATCCGCCCGAGCTGTACTTTCCGGCGCGGCAGCTGGCGGTGGACAGCGCCTTCGTCGACGCGGCGCTCCGCGAGTTGACGTTCGTCGTACGCGCCGATCGCGACCCGCTTGCGCTGACGCCCGATGTGCAGCGCCTCGTGCGCGCGATCGATCCGCAACTCGTCGTCACACACGTGCAGAGCGTTGAATCGCTCGTGTCGCAATCGGTCGCATCGCGGCGCTTCGACCTCCTCTTGATCGGTGCGTTCGCGATGCTCGCCGTGCTGCTAGCCGCGGTCGGATTGTCGGGCCTTGTCGCGTATTCGGTCGTCCAGCGGCAGCGCGAAATCGGTGTTCGACTTGCGATCGGTGCGACGCAGAAGGGCATCGTCAGCCTCGTTCTCCGCGATGGCCTGAGGACCGCCGGATGGGGATCGGCGTTTGGCATCGCGGGCGCGTTCGCGCTCACGCGTCTCATGCGCTCGCTGCTCTTCGGCGTGGGTGCGCTCGATGCCACGACCTTCCTCGCGACCCCCACGATTTTGATAGCCGTCGCCGCGTTCGCGAGTTGGCTTCCGGCGCGTCGGGCGGCGCGCATAGATCCGATGCTGGCGATCCGCGAGGAGTAACGCACACTCGGCAAGACTGCAGTCGTCATCTTCCGCGAGACGGCGCCCACGCGTAGCGTACCGGTCAACACATCACCGACCGGAGCAGACCCATGCTTGCCCGCCGTGTTCTTTGTGTGACCGGAGTGGCCGTGTTGTTCGGGACGGCCTGCACGATGCAGCGGCGCGCGCCGCAGTCGGCGCGTTTGGCGATGGACGATCACATGGCCGGCATGAGCGCGGCCGACATGGCGGGCCCGCGTATCGTTAGGCGTGTGGACGCGCAGGGCGTGCCCGGCCTGCCGCCGAGCGCCAGCACGGCCAAGGCCCGCATTGCCGCGAGCCCTCGGCACGGCGAATGGGTGAAGATCGCCTGGGAGCCGGGCTCCAAGGATTCGCTCATGGCGTGGATCGTGTACCCTGAAACCTCGCGGCCGCACACGCCGGTGGTGGTGGTGGTGCACGAGATCTTCGGGCTCTCGACGTGGATTCGCGGCGTAGCCGATCAAGTGGCAGCCGATGGATTCATCGCGATCGCACCCGATCTCCTCTCGCGCGTTCGCGGCGGCGCCTCTGCCGACGAGCTACCTTCGGATTCCGCGGTCAAGCTCATCCGCGGCGTGGCCCCGGCCGAGCGCAACATGGGAATCACCGCGGCGGCGCGGTACGCGATGTCGCAGCCGTCGGCGGCGCACCAGTACGCCGTGATGGGCTTCTGCTGGGGCGGGTACACCACGTGGGGCTACGCGACCAACGACGGCACGTCCGGCTTCTCGGGCGGCGTGGCGTTCTACGGGCTGCCGTACATGCGGGACTCGGTGCCTAACGCAGATTCGCTCACGAAGATCCAGGTGCCGATGATGCTCCTGAACGGGTCCAAGGACGCGCGCATCGGCGCGGCGATGCCGGCCGTCGATTCGGCGATGCATGCGCTGCACAAGGACTACTTCGGCAAGAACTACGATGGCGCGATCCACGGCTTCGCGCGGGCGCAGGACGACCCCAAGGCGCAGCGCGACACGGTGGAAGAGCAGGCGAATCTGTCGGCGATCAAGGACGCGTGGCCGAGGACGGTCGCGTTCCTGAAGAAGCACCTGGGCACCTGACGACGACGTGTGGGTGGCGCGATACGCGAGCTCCGCTGTACCGGGTGCCTTCGAACCCTCTACGGAGGAGCCGGCATCGCCCTGGCGAACGCCCCGCGCACTTCGTCGGCGCTCACCGAGGCTGCGCCTAACTTTCCGACCTCGACGCCCGCGGCGAGGTTCGCGACCTCG